>CAKQDQ010000009.1 GCA_934229335.1 uncultured Prevotella sp. | reverse complement strand
CGTCTATGCAGCTATACGTCACGGGGTCGCCACCGAATGGCCATATAACGACCACCGAATCAGTAGTGCCATCGCACGTCAAACCGTATATCATAGAATCATTCTTCACCACAAACGTTGTCTCGGCTTCTAACTGTAGCTCCTCTACGTCCTTGGGGTCTTTACGGCATCCTGCCATCACTAATGTCAATATGAATACGAAAGAAAATAATTTTATATACTTATTACGCATTGAATCAATACCTTATTTTAGGATATGGTGCAAAGGTACAGACTTTTTCGCAAACCGCCAAACTTTTACTTTGATTTTCTTGTTACAATAATAAAGGGGTGGTTCTATAGTAACAGAAAATGAAAAAGGAAGCGGAGATACCTGTAAAAGGTACTTCCGTTTCCTCGTTGTGTGTGTAGTAAACTTATGTTTTGTTTACTTTTGCGTTACTGTATTATTTTGTTGCTCTGCTTAGCATGGGCGTGTCTTAGGCAGGTTGAATACATCCTGTACCTCTTTCATTGCTTCTGGTGTCATTCCGTCTGGCTCGCTACCCATGTTCTTTGCGCACATATAGATGTTGGCAGCCTTACAGAGCACGTCAGTCTGGTCGAAAGCGTCCATGATGTCCTGACCTACAGCTACGGTTCCGTGCTTCTCCCACAATACTACGTCGTGCTTCTTTATCTGTTCCAGTGTATCCTTTGCCAGCTCTACTGATGATGGCAGGCCGTAAGGCACGATGCCTATGCCGAGCGGTGCGAAGGCGAGTGTCTCAGGAATCATAGACCACAGCACACGAGTCATCTCGTCACCGCGCAAGAAACGTTCTATGTGCGACATTGCAACGAGTTCGATTGGGTGTGTGTGTAACGTAGCCTTGTAGCATGAACCAGTCTCCAACAGGTAGTTCTGTAGCGCAAGGTGTGTTGGGAGTTCTGATGTAGGCATTACAGGTTCGTCAGCAATTATCTCGTAACTTGCACAATCGTCGCAGATGCGAACGATAGAACCGTTCTGCATAGGCCAACGGGCGAGGTCGCGCATACGCTTGCCTGTGCCTTTGCAATAGAAGTATTTACCCTTTAGGTGTGGCAGTGTCATGCCTATTTGCTTTACGGGTGCGATGGCAGGAAGAGCCTTACACTCATCGTCCATAAACTCAGTAACGTTTACTGTGATATTACCACCGTTACGCTCTGCCCAACCTTTCTGCCAGAGATAACCTGTTACTTCCGCAATTTGATTTACTACCGCCTCAAGTCCTGGACGGCCTTCTAAGATGCTTTTCATTTCTTTATGCTTTTTATTAAACTATTTCATGTGTTTTTCTTATCACCCTATCAACTGTGGCAGGAAGCTTGACACTACCAAGACTACCAGTCCGATGACAAGAACGAGTATCGTCTTATCTGAACATCCCTTCCATTCCTTCAGTATGATGCCCCATACGTTAGAGAATGTAACGTTGAGTGCCATGAGGATACAGAAAGAGAAGGTGAGCAAGTCTGGTGAATCCTGCAAGAAGCCCTGACCTAATGATAGTCCGAAGAACTGACTATACCACAGTGCTCCTGCAAGTGCACAGAAGAGCAGGTTGTTGCCCCACACCTCACCTTTGGCATAATCGCACCATGTATTGTTCTTCTGATTCTGGTAGAAGCAGTAGATGGCGTTGGTAACGAATCCGCCTAACGTCACAAGTAGTATCGCAGGGAGTGCCTTGTACATAGGGTCTGTCTCAGCAAAGCATATATCTCCACCAAAAGCAAGTCCTACATTGAAGCAGCCACTCATAAAGCCTGCAAGCAGGGCAATGGCGAGTCCCTTAGGGAAGTTGAAGTCCTTGACAGCCTCTTTCTTCTCTTCTTCTGAGAGTGAAGCACTCTTCATTGAGCCTGCCACACCTATTATGGCGATACCGATGAGTGTTACTACCACACCGATTATTACGGCTGCGGTGAGTTTTGATAATGCGTCTTGCTCTGGGAAGAATACATTAAGCAGCACGGGCCCCATGATTGTGCCGAGTCCTGCGCACGTTCCGAGGGCGATAGACTGTCCGAGGGCTACGCCGAGATAGCGCATGGAGAGTCCGAAGGTAAGTCCACCAACGCCCCACAGTACTCCAAAGAAGAGCGTCATCAGTACGTTAAATGGGTTGGCTCCTGTATAAAGCTCCATTAAAGAGCGTCCCTCTGGCACGGCGAGCAAGGCACCGAGCAGCGGACATATTAGCCATGCGAAGACTCCCTGTATTATCCAGTATGACTCCCACGACCAGTTTTTTATCTTGTTGATAGGAACATAGCAGCTTGACTGGCAGAAGGCTCCTATGGCAATGATTAATAATCCTATTACGATTTCCATATCTGCGGTTTCTGTTATTGGGTGAATATCCAACTCATAACACAAATTCACAATGCACCATCAGCCTCCCGCAAATGGTATAAATACGCCTGTGCGAAGCCGATTATGCATTGTGAATTATCTATTATGAATTAATTATAGTTCGTTATTATCTCTTTGATGTAACGTCAGCAACGTACTGGTCGATGTCTGCGATGAACTCCTGACCTACAGGAACGTTGTTGCGTACGCAGAACTCATCGTATACTGCCTGCCAAGGCATTGCCTTCTGCTCCTCCATGATAGCGAGTACCTTGTAGCCTTCACCAGCAAGCTCAAGCTTAGAGAGAGTCTCACGTGGCTCAAGGAGAGCACGAAGCATACACTTCTGTGCAGCGCGTGAACCAATAACGTAAGCACCGATACGGTTGATTGAGCCATCGAAGAAGTCAAGACCATAGTGTACACGGTCGAGAGCACCTGCACGTACTATCTCGAAGAACAGCTCCTGTGTAGGATCGTCCATGATGGTTACGTGGTCTGAGTCCCAACGTACTGGGCGAGATACGTGAAGCATGAGCTCCTTGAGGAATGGGAGAACGGCAGATACCTTGTCTGCTGGAGACTCTGTTGGATGATAGTGACCTGTATCGATAGTCAGAATCTTGTCGTTCTGTGCTGCGTATGCTGTGTAGAAGTCGTGAGAACCTACTGTGAATGACTCAAGACCGATGCCGAATACCTTACCCTCGATACAGTCCTTCATCATAGGCTGCTTCTTTGCAAAGATTTCGTCGAGTGACTTCTTAAGGATGTTACGATAAAGAGCGTGGTTTACTGATACATCCTTGCAACCATCATGCACCCAGAGGTTCATGATACATGGGTCATTCTGTGCCTCACCCATAGCGTTAGCGATGTCACGGCAACGCTTTGTGTGCTCTACCCAGAACTGGCGGATGCCCTCGTCAGGGTTAGCGAGAGAGAGATTACCAGACTTTGGGTGTGAGAAGCTTGATGAGTTGAAGTCGAGCTTTGTGTTATTCTCCTTTGCCCAATCTATCCATGACTGGAAGTACTCTACTGTTACCTCGTCACGGTCTACTACCTTACCTTTGAAGTCACCATAAATCTCGTGAAGGTTCAAACGGTGGGTACCTGGGATAAGGCTCTTAGCCTTGAGGATATCCTGACGCAGTTCGTCGATATTGCGAGCAGCTCCAGGGAAGTTTCCTGTTGACTGTATACCACCAGACATTGCGCCTGCCTGTACCTCAAAACCCTTTACGTCGTCTGCCTGCCAGCAGTGGAGAGAGAGGTGAAAGTCCTGCAACTGCTTGAGGACTGCTTCTGTGTCGATACCAATTTCTGCGTAGCGTTCTTTGGCTACGGCATAAGCTTGTGAAATAAGTTCTGCTTTCATTGTCTTAGTTAGTTTTGTTTTGTATTTTGATGTATTATAGTTCTTGTTTATATCTGATAACGCTGTCTATACACATAATTATTACAATCTATAAGTAAAAGCGCATCTTTTTCTTACAATTTTCACCAGTTTACTTCCGCTATGCTATTTGGGTGCTTTCGTCTTGCGATTTGTACCTAATCATCATGCGAAAGCTATGCAATCGCAAGGCGATTAGATTGCTTTCAGATTGTAAGTTGATATGTAACGTAACGGGGCTACCCTTTCTTTGCTACGATGTCGAGGAATCTCTCGTATGCCTTGTCCCACTCTTCCTTATCGGCTGGAGTGAATCTCTTTAGCTCAAGACTATTGGCTATTACCTTACGCATATCCCAAAGGTCTTTCACCTCGCCTGCAGCCTTTGCCTGAACCATGATATTGCCTAACGCTGTTCCTTCCTGTGGACCAGCGAGAACCTCTACTCCGAGAGAGTTAGAAGTAAACTGGTTGAGGTAATTATTGAGTGATCCGCCACCAATGATGTGGAGAACGTCGATTGGGAACGACGCCATCTCGGTGAGATAGCTGAACACCTGACGGTAACGCAGAGCAAGACTCTCAAAGATGCAACGACAGGTCTCTGCGTAACCCTGTGGCACGTGCTGACCCGTCTGCTCACAGTAGCTCTTTATTGCCTCTACCATTGAGACTGGGTTTGCGAACATTGGATCGTCTGGATTGATGATGCTCTGGAACGCAGGCTGCTTCATTGCCTCTGCCTGTAGCTCTGGGTGCGACTTAGGAGCATCGGTCCACTCCTTACGACAACGCTCATACAGCCACATACCGCAGATATTTTTCAAGAAGCGTGTAGTGCCTTCTATGCCACCTTCGTTAGTGAAGTTACGGTCGTATGACACTTTATTTATTATTGCCTCCTTGGTCTCTATACCCATCAGCGACCATGTGCCGCTTGAGAGGTAAGCGAACTTCTCGTTCTTTGCTGGCACCGCTGCTACGGCAGAGCCTGTATCGTGACCTGCAACGGCTACCACTGGTACAGCACCGAGACCTGTTTCCTTCTGAACGGCATCTGTCAGCGCACCGATAAGATCGCCAGGGTTCACCATTCTGCCAAACTTAGACTGCGTAAGACCAAGAGAAGCAAGCAGACGTGGGTCAAGTTGCTTTGTACGTGGGTCGAGCAGCTGAGCTGTTGATGCTATAGTATATTCGCATACCATATTTCCTGTCAGCATATAGCTTAAGGCATCTGGTATAAAGAGTATCTTCTGAGCATTCTTAAGAGCAGAATTGCCAGCACGCTTCATGGCATACAACTGGAAGATAGAGTTGAAGTTCATGAACTGTATACCCGTAACGTCGTACACCTTCTCCTTTGACATTACGTTTTCAAGATAATCCTCCATCGCATCGAAGGTGTGAGGGTCGCGGTATGCGATTGGCTGACTGACGCTACCGTCTTCTGCCACGCACACAAAATCTACTCCCCATGTGTCGATACCGATACTGGTAATGCTAAGGTTTTGACGTTTCGCTTCCTTTAGACCCTTGATAATCTCAAAATAAAGGGCATAAATATCCCAATAGAAGTGACCGTTCACCTCTATAAGATTATTATCAAAGCGTGTCAGTTCCTTTAGTTCAATCTTACCATCGTTTAGTCCGCCTACAATAGTACGACCACTTGTCGCGCCTAAATCAACGGCAAAGAAATATTTATTTTCCATAGTAGTATTTGTGAATAATAGCTGTTAGTTAGTTTCTTATTTTCCTTTTCGTACACTATCGCAACGGCTTCGCTCTGTCATTCCGCAACAAGACTCTACGAAAAAGAAAGTGTTGGTTATCGGTTTATTCAAAGGCAAAGTTACACTTTTTTTTTCATTCGCACACGCTTTTGGTAGAAAACTTTTATATTTTGTAACTTTTTTGGATATTTTTGCTAACTTTGCAAACTCTTCTTCGATGTTACTGCTATGACTCAAAGCATTGCAGCGTAAAAGAAATACAACCACATCACAAAATCATGGATACTCAACTTTTCTTTTTTATCAACGGACACCACAACGTCTTTCTTGACAATTTCATGTATTTCATCAGTCTTAAGACTGTATGGATACCGCTTTACTTCAGCATTCTGTACATAGTCTGGCGCAACTACTCATGGAAGGGCGTCGCCATCATACTGATAACCATAGGCGCAGGCATGCTCTTTACCGACTGGGCTAACGCTCATCTGCTGCGCCCTTGGATTGGAAGACTACGCCCCAGCAACCCCGACAACCCCATTTCCAGTATGGTTCACATCGTCAACGGAAAGCGAGGGAGTGGCTGCGGCTTTCCTTCCGCCCACTCTGCCAACATTTGGCTACTGACATTCGTGGTTGTTAGGTTCTTCCGCGACAAAATAGTTTCGCGCACAATGATAGTAACGGCATTACTGGTATGTTATTCTCGTGTATACCTTGGCTACCACTACCCTGGCGACATACTTGGAGGCTTTGTGCTCGCATACATTGTTAGTGCCGTACTAATGTGGATAAATGAGCACTACCTACATTTCGCCACCAAACGAGAGATACTCAACGCACGCGTAGTGATGGTGACAACAGCCATCACTTTGACCATATTCGCAATACTATCACAACCTTACACTTTCTCTGATATACTGTGCAAGGTAGGCTTTAAGTAGGATAAAAAGTAGCTATTGCAACCACTTTTTCCTAAAAAAGTTCTTTGTTATCAGATTTAATTATTAACTTTGCACTTGATTATGTATATTTCTACATACATTTCAGGTAACGATACGAACAAGAAGATATAAATATGAACATACTCGAACTTAGTGAACAAGAGATTGGAAGACGCGAAAGCTTACAGGAACTACGCAACATGGGCATTGAACCTTACCCTGCTGCGGAGTACCCTACAGACGCTTTCTCAACTGAAATAATTGAAAACTTCGTTGACCTGCCAAAGGAAAAGGACGAGGAAGGTAATGAAGTGCCAGGTAAAGCCACTGCAGAGAACAGCCGTAACGTGTGCATTGCCGGTAGAATGATGGGACGCCGTATCATGGGTAAAGCGGCTTTCGTTGAGCTTCAAGATTCAAAAGGTCGAATACAAGTATATATAACACGTGACGATATATGCCCTGGCGAGAACAAGGACTATTATAATAAGGTGTTCAAAAAGCTTCTTGACATCGGCGACTTCATTGGCATCAAAGGCTATGTATTCCGTACACAGACAGGAGAGATTTCTGTTCACGCCAAGGAATTGACGCTATTGTCAAAGTCACTCAAGCCATTACCTATAGTAAAGTATAAGGATGGCGTGGCTTACGACAAGTTTGAAGACCCAGAGTTGCGCTATCGTCAGCGTTATGTAGACTTAGTTGTCAACGATGGAGTAAAGGATACGTTCCTCAAACGTGCCACAGTAGTGCGCACATTGCGTCGCGTTCTTGACAATGCCGGTTACACTGAGGTTGAGACTCCAACCTTACAGTCTATCGCTGGCGGTGCAAGCGCACGTCCATTCATCACTCATTTCAACGCGCTTAACATTCCTATGTATATGCGTATCGCCACAGAGCTGTACTTGAAGCGACTCATCGTTGGCGGATTTGAGGGTGTTTACGAGATAGGCAAGAACTTCCGCAACGAGGGAATGGACAAGAACCACAACCCAGAGTTCACTTGTATGGAGCTGTATGTGTCATACAAGGACTACAACTGGATGATGTCTTTCACCGAAAAGCTACTTGAAGAGATTTGCGTAGCGGTGAATGGCAAACCCGAAACGGTCATTGACGGAAAGACAATATCATTCAAGGCACCTTTCCGCAGGTTGCCTATCCTCGACGCTATCAAAGAGAAGACAGGCTATGACCTCTCTGGCATGAGCGAAGAAGAGATGCGTGACACTGCGAAGAAACTCGGAATAGAGGTTGATGAGACCATGGGCAAGGGCAAACTCATTGATGAGATATTCGGAGAGACCTGCGAAGGCACTTTCATTCAGCCTACATTCATCACCGACTACCCTGTAGAGATGTCGCCACTTACCAAGATGCACCGCAGCAAACCAGGACTTACGGAACGCTTTGAGCTGATGGTGAACGGTAAAGAGCTTGCTAACGCTTACTCAGAGCTGAATGATCCTATAGATCAGGAGGAGCGTTTCATTGACCAGATGAAGCTTGCCGACAAGGGAGATGATGAGGCTATGATTATCGACTACGACTTCTTGCGTGCCCTTCAGTATGGAATGCCGCCAACAAGTGGTATCGGTATCGGCATAGACCGACTCGTAATGCTCATGACTGGCAACGCTTATATCCAGGAAGTACTTTTCTTCCCTCAGATGAAGCCAGAGCCAAAGCAGCCTAAGGCAAGCAAAGAGGAATGGCAGGCAATAGGCGTCAGCGAAGAATGGATACCTCTGTTTAACAAAGCTGGCTACTATCTGCTCTCTGACCTCAAGGACGTTAAGGCGCAAAAGCTACAGATGGACGTCTGCGGAGTAAACAAAAAGTACAAGCTCGGACTTGAGAATCCAAAGGTAGACGAGTTCCAGAGCTATATAGATGCCGCTAATAGCAAACAATAACAGACAGTGACTTTCATGTTGCAGGTTGCCAGTCACGGTCTGAAGACATAAGACCGTGACTGCAACATAACTGACAATGACAATGTTTGACTGTGGAAAAATAGCGATTATTGGCGGTGGTAGCTGGGCAACAGCTATTGCGAAGATTGTTGTAGGCAGTACTCATCACATAGGATGGTATATGCGTCGCGATGACCGTATAGAGGACTTCAGACGCCTTGGGCACAATCCCGCATACCTAACAAGCGTTCATTTCAACATGGACGAGATTTGCTTCAGCTCCGACATCAACAAGATTGCACAAGCATACGATACTCTCGTCTTTGTGACTCCTTCGCCATACCTGAAGAGCCACCTCAAGAAGCTGAAGGTGAAACTACGCGACAAATTCATAGTAACAGCCATCAAGGGTATCGTTCCTGACGAAAACCTGGTATGTTCTGAGTACTTTCACGAAGTACTTGACGTGCCTTACGATAATCTTGCGTGCATTGGCGGTCCGAGTCACGCTGAAGAAGTAGCACTGGAACGTCTGTCTTACCTCACCGTAGGGTGCTCTGATACAGACAAAGCCGAAGCTTTCGCAAGAGTGCTAAGCGGACCTTTCATCAAAACTAAGGTATCGAGCGACGTCATAGGCATAGAATACTCATCGGTACTGAAAAACGTTTACGCCATAGCAGCAGGTATCTGCTCTGGCTTGAAATATGGCGACAACTTCCAAGCTGTACTAATGGCGAACGCACTTCAGGAGATGTCACGCTTCCTTCAGTGCGTGCACCCGATAGAACGCCATATGGAAGACAGCGTATACATAGGCGACTTGCTCGTAACGGGCTACTCCAACTTCTCGCGCAACAGAACATTCGGCACCATGATTGGTAAAGGATACTCTGTAAAATCAGCGCAGATAGAGATGGAGATGATAGCTGAAGGCTATTTCGGCACTAAGTGTATGAAAGAGATTAACAAGCACATGCACGTTAATATGCCGATACTTGACGCTGTATACAACATACTCTACGAGCGTATTACACCGCAAGTAGAGATAAAACTCCTCACTGACTCTTTCAGATAAGAGAGGAGATAGATGACGAACATCCACTAAATTAAAACTATTATCTAAACTAATCGAAAGGAATATGGGCGTACAAATTAATCCAGAAGTAGACCAGTCGAAGGTTAACATCCTTGTTGTTGACGACATTCCACTTAACGTTCTGCTTATACAGAAGATGTTAGGCAGATTCAAATTTAATATCCTTACAGCCAATAATGGCCAAGCGGCTCTTGACATCATAGCCAGCCAACCTGTTGACCTTGTACTGCTCGACCTCATGATGCCAGGTATTGACGGTTACGAGGTGCTCAGACAGCTTCGTGCTAACGAGACAACGAAGCCTCTGCCTGTAGTGATTCTGTCTGCACTGAACTCAAGTGACGATGTTACCAAAGGCTTCCAACTTGGTGCCAACGACTTTATCACGAAACCGATCATCATGGAACGCCTCTTAACTTGCGTAGCAACACAGGCTAACCAGATATGGGAGAAGAAGAACTCGTAGCGAATAACTCTCACGGTAATTTCATTTTAGATTTTGACATCCCAATACACATAGTAAAACTCATTGTTATAAGTGAAATAAATCCATAGGACCCACAGTAAAGTATGCAGTCAAACAAGCTGTCAACTCTATAATCACACCATGAAGACACTTGCAAAACGCTTGACAGATTACAGATTTTACACGCATGACCTAATGCGACTTACAACCACCTAAACAATAATCATTACCCATCAAGTATGAATCTCTTAATCTATCTTGTACTGACGTGCGCAGTAGTGGGCTTATCCATAGCACTCAGCCGCGTACGTTTCCTTGAACAAAAGCAAAAACTACAGTTAAAGGAGCTGGAACATTCACGTGACGAAGCCATAAGAGAGTCGAAGGCAAAAGATATGTTCGTGCAGAACATGAGTCATGAAGTGAGAACTCCACTCAATGCGGTAGTAGGATTCGCACAACTACTTGCCATGCCACCAGAGTTCCTTACACAGGAGGAACGCGACGAATATGCGCAGCACATACAGCATAACGGCAATATGCTGACTATGCTTATTGACGACATACTCAACATCTCTGACGTAAAGAGTGGCAACTACTCCATATCTCTCAACGACCATCCGCTCAACGCTCTCTGCAACACGGCGCTGGCATCGGTAAAGTATCGTGTGCGTTCAGACATCGCATTAAAATACGAAACGAAGATTCCTGATGACTACACGGTGCATACTGACGCACGAAGGGTGCAGCAGATTCTGATAAACTACCTTACCAATGCTATAAAACACACGCAGGTAGGCTCTATTACTCTGTCTACCTCGTTAGAAGAACACCCTGGAATGGTGACATTCGCTGTTACCGATACTGGTGAGGGAGTGCCTGTTGGACAGGCGAAAAACATCTTCCACAGGTTCACTAAGCTGAACGATTACGTTCAGGGTACGGGACTGGGACTCAACATTTGCCTCATGCTTTCTGAAAAGCTGCACGGTGAAGTATTCCTTGATACATCATATACAGGCGGCGCACGCTTTGTGTTCTGTCTGCCGATAGACGAAAAACAAGAGACAACACATATAGAAGGCGGACAATAAACACCCGAAGGAAGGGTGGATATGCCACGTCGCAGAACGCTGACATCATCTTGGTTACTATGCCAAATGATGTCAGCGTTTTTTTGTTGTTATTCTATAAGAGATTTTTAACAACTGCTCTTACTCTTCTTCCACACAATAGCCCCTCTACGAACACATAGCTTTCGTAACACGATTGCATAGCTTTCGTAATACGATTAGATAGCTTTCGCATCACGATTAGATAGCTTTCGCAACACGATTAGATAGCTTTCGCAAAGCCATCTTTATTCAGAAGGAAGTACCTTGAATTATTTTTGATATAGGATAGCACCTATTTTTATGTGGCAACGTTCTTTCTTTGTAGGAGCAACATGAATATTTTGCCCTAAAATTTTACTCAAATAACCCAGCACATTTACTTACATATTACTTTTTTTGAGAAAAATTCAGACACTATATAAACTTTTATGATTTTTACGTGTCATAGTTATGTAATTCCGAAACAAAAAAGAAAAAAAACATTAACCATTACATACAAAGATGAAAAAGACCCTTCTTGCCTTAATGCTACTTGTCTGCACGGCAGCAACAGCCTTGGCACAAGAGAGAAAGATTACGGGTACTCTGCTCGACAGAGAGTCGCGTGAACCCGTACTACAAGCAACTATTCAGCTACTTAAAGCGAAAGACTCTGTCTACGTGGCAGGAGCCGTGACCAACGATGAGGGTAACTTCACCCTTGTAGCACCAGAAAACGGCAAGTATATCATCAGGATGTCAAACGTAGGCTACAAGACTGTGACTCGCAACGTCACCATACAAGACGACAAGGACTTCGCCTTCGGCAAGATGAATCTTGAGACTGACGCCGTACTCTTAAAGGAAGTAATCGCTAATGGCATCGCTGCCAAAGTAGTGGTAAAGGAAGATACCTTTGTGTATAACGCAGCCGCATACCGCACTCCTGAAGGTTCGGTGCTTGAAGAACTCGTAAGACGTTTGCCTGGAGCACAGATTAGCGACGACGGTAAGATTACTATTAACGGCAAAGAGGTGAACAAAATCAAGGTCGACGGCAAGGAGTTTATGACTGGCGACACTGAGACGGCTCTGAAGAATCTGCCAACAAATATCGTTGACAAAGTGAAGGCGTATCAGGAAAAGAGTGACTTGGCGAAGATGACGGGCGTTGACGATGGCGAGGAAAGCACCGTGCTCGACTTCGCTATCAAGCCGGGCATGAACAAAGGTATAATGACTAACATTGACCTTGCCGTGGGAACGAAGTCACGCTACGCAGAGCGCGTGTTTGCAGGATATATGAAGGCCGATAGCCGACTGATGGTTTTTGGCAACGCTAACAACATTGGTGACCGCGGATTCAGTCCTGGTGGTCGTGGCGGCATGAACGGCAATCAGGGACTTTCTGCCCCTAAGATGCTTGGCATGAACTATAACTATGAGAAGAAGGACAAGTTGCGTGCCGACATATCTATGCGATGGAATCATGGCGACACGGATAATACCACATCACAGGCTACGGAACGTTTTCTGTCTACCACACCGTCATTCTCTAATTCACTGTCTCAGAGATACACACGCAATAACAGATGGAACTTCAACGCAAACATAGAGTGGCGTCCCGACACACTGACGAAGATTCAAATACGACCAAGCCTATCTACCTCAAGTAACGACTCGCGCTCTACAAGTGCTAACGCTACGTTCAGGCATGACCCATATACTATCACGAACCCTTACACTGGAGCTGTTGTGGCAGACCCTCTGAACATGATAGAGATGACGGAACTGAGCAAGGCTCTCTATGAGAAGGCGAAGGAAAACCAGTTGGTGGACGCTTCTGCCGTGCTTGACTCTATGCTTGTTAACAGCACACGCAACAGCTCTCTCTCATACAGTACCAACACAAACTTTAACATTAACGCTACCCTCTCACGACGTCTGTCGAGAAACGGTCGTAACATCACCGTGCAGGGACGTTACTCTAACAGTACTTCTGACAGCGAGAGCCTCTCTACACAGTTTGTTACACTGTACCGTCCGAGCACCGCAGACTCTACATATTACCGCAACCGATATAACATTACGCCTAACAAGAACTGGAGTTATCAACTCTCTGCCGTGTACAGCGAGCCTATAGCGCGAGCCACGTTCATACAGATGCGCTACCAATACCGCTTTCAGAACAGCCGTAGCGACCGACAGACGCACGACTTTAGCCGCCTGGCAAACTTCGGTGAGGGACTGACTCCTGTATATCGAGACTTCGCGTCATACCTCAACCCGTTTGTTAACGCAGAGAATCCTCTATCTTCTTACCTCGACACTGACCAAAGTCGTTTCTCTGAATACGACAACTATATCCACGAGATAGAACTCTCCCTGCGTCGCACCACTGATCATTACAACCTCAACGTGGGCGCAATGATACAGCCACAGACATCAGAACTGCACTATAAGCATCTCGGTCTCGACACTATATCAAGGCGCAGCGTGAGCAACTTCACACCGACGTTCGACTTCCGCTATCGTTTCAGCAAGCAAAAGAGCCTGCGCCTAAACTACCGTGGCTACACATCGCAGCCTTCTATGACTGACCTCATGCCGATTACGGATAATACGGACCCGCTGAATGTTTCAAAGGGTAACCCTGACCTGAAGCCATCGTTCACTAACAGATTCTCACTGCAATACAATAACTACGTACAGAGGAGACAAAGGGCTATCATGGCGTTCATAAACCATAGCAACACACGCAACAGCGTGTCGACAATGGAGCGATATGACGCTACTACGGGTGGACGTACTACACAGCCTATGAACATCAACGGCAACTGGAACATTGAGGGAGCGTTCATGTATAACACCTCACTTGATACCACTGGCGTATGGAGTGCTAACAGTTTCCTCAAGACAAGGTACACTAACAGCGTGAGCTACGTAAACCTTAACCGCACAGCTGAACCCGACAAGAACTACACTCGCAGTACGGAGATTAACGAACGACTGGGATTCAGCTACCGTAACGAATGGTTGGAGGTGGAACTGAATGGCAATGTGACATACAGTATCAACCGTAACAAACTGCGCCCTGCAACAAATCTTGACACATGGAACTTTAACTACGGTACTGACATTACCATTAACACCCCATGGAACATGAGTATCTCTACTGGCGCGCATATGCAGTCACGTCGCGGATACGACGATGATGCCGCAAACACCAATGAGTTTATCTGGAACGCACAACTGTCACAAAGCTTACTGAAGGGTAAACCGCTCATCATTTCACTACAGTTCTATGACATCCTGCACCAGATGAGTTCGTTTAGTCGTAGCATATCATCAACCATGCGTAGCGATACCTACTACAACTCTATCAACAGTTACGCTATGCTTCACGTGATTTTCCGCCTCAATTCCTTTGGTGGCAAGGATGGAAGAAACCAACATCGCGGCGGCGACAGAGAGGGTATGCGTGGCGATCGTCCTATGGGATCACCGCCAGGAGGATTCGGTGGGGGTCCTCGCGGAGGAAGATTCTAACACTAAGACACTTATAACGGCAAAAAAGTCCAGCAAGTAACTCACGCTTACTGGACTTTTTTCTCGTTATATATACCTTCATTTTACTGTTCTTATTACCACCAAAGAGGCCTAACTGCGAATATTTCTATAAATGGTAAATTTTGATAGCTACGTAAAAAGGGCTTAATTACCTTATAAAAGCATTGCTTTTACTGGGTAATTAAGCCCTTTTCACACGGTAATCACTATGCTTTTACCGCATAATCAAGACTACCATATTTACACATTCCGTAACCATCTGTGATACAATGATATATATATATTAGCCACAATGGTGGCGAAAATGGTAAATTTGGGAAATGGCGTTTTTCTTATTCCTCCCAATCATCATCGTCGTCATCATCGTCCCAGCCAAACATTACAGGGTCAACAAAGGAGTCCATAGCACGACGCTCCTTCTTTGTAGGACGTCCTGTGCCGCGAGCACGGTCTACAAAACCACTGATACGCGACATTTCAAGCAGCTCATACTGTTTTGGCGATGTCACATTCTCATATACCTGCGGTATCAACTTCGCCCCTACCCTCGTCTCTATAGCGTTTATTATCTTAAAGGAATAGACTATCGGTGGCTTTTTTACATCAATGGTCTCGCCTACTTTTACTGTTCGTGATGGCTTGGCATTGGCACCTTTCACCGTAACTCGACCGTTCTTACAAGCGTCTGCGGCAATGGAGCGGGTTTTGAAGATACGTGCCGCCCACAGCCACTTGTCGAGACGGGCACTCTCTTGAAATTTAAGTTTCTTCTCTTCCATCTGCTTTCTTTACGCTTACTTCTTGTTAAACTGGTTCATTGTGATGTCGACACCTGCCAAGACAAACGATTTTATCAACTCGCAGGAGGTCTCTATCAGTGGTTTCAGTACCGCCTTATCCTCGTCAGAGAACTTACCAAGCACCCAGTCTACCTGCTGTCCTTTCTGAAAATCTGCTCCTATACCCATACGTAAGCGAGCGTATTTCTGACCTATCAACTGCTGTATATGCCCTAAACCGTTGTGACCACCATTACTGCCACTACCCTTCAGGCGCATCTTACCAAGCGGAAGGGCAAGGTCATCAACTATAACGAGGAGGTTTTCCGTAGGGATATTCTCCTTTTCTAACCAATAACGCACGGCGTTACCACTGAGGTTCATATACGTAGTAGGCTTTAGCAGAAAGAGCTTGCGTCCCTTTACGCTTGTCTCCGCAACAAAACCGTAACGTTTGTCGGTAAACGTCACACCCTGCTCTGCAGCAAAAGCGTCTATAACCATCCAGCCCGCATTGTGACGTGTCTCGTGATATTCAGGTCCAGGATTACCAAGACCTACTATAAGATATTTATCCATAAGTATATACTTCTATATTGTCTTTGGAACAAACAAAATAAAGGGGTACTCTTTTGCCAAGAGCACCCCAGTTTTTTCTTACCTTTTATGGCAAGGTCATGCATACCTTACTTGCCAGCAGCAGCGGCAGCAGCTTGAGCGGCACGTGTCATCTTGACAGAGCATACTACAACCTCTGCAGGTGTTACAAGCTCAAGACCCTCGAATGAGAGGCTACCAACCTTGATTGTCTTACCAATCTCAAGGTTTGTAACGTCAATCTCCAACTTCTCAGGAATCTGAGTGTAAGGAGCCTTAACCTTAAGAAGACGTACAGAGAGGCTCATACGACCACCGAGACGTACACCAGCAGCAAGACCATTGAGCTTAACAGGGATAGCTACTACGATAGGCTTCTCAGGAGTTACCTCGAAGAAGTCAACGTGCAGCACTGCGTCTGTTACAGGCTCAAACTGAATCTCCTTCATGATAGCTGTGTGCTTCTCACCATCAATGTCAAGGTTTATAACGTAGATGTGAGGAGTGTAGATAGCCTTACGAAGCTCTGAGAAAGGAATAGCGAAAGCGATTGCCTCTGGAAGACCGTTCTCACCCTTCTTCTCTCCGTAGAGATTACATGGAATGAGACCCTCTTTACGCATCAACTTTGAAGCCTTCTTACCCATCTCGGTACGCTTCTTACCTGAAAGATTAATTTCTAACATTTTGTGTTACTCTAAATTAAGTGTTTAATAATAATTGTTTGTTGCTTGCTTAATTCGCCATCACACGAAGAAACATTCTCACATTTCTGGAGGATGTGCCTAAAAAAGCGGTGCAAAGGTACGGCTTTTTCTTGACATACACAAAGTTTTATTACTAAATAGCATTAAATTTACCTAAAAACAACGTCTTTTCTTTGCTATGCCACCATTTTTATATAACTTTGCAGCAATATCTTTGAAATAAGACAAAGCGCTCTTAAAAAATACATTTACGGTGGCATAGTCTATAAACTACAAAAAAATGATTAACAGGGAACTTATACGCATCAAAACGGTACAATTAACCTACGCTTACTTTCAGAACGGTAACCAAGACATTGACAAGGCAGAGAAAGAACTGCTTTTCTCATTATCAAAAGCGTATCACTTGTATAACAGTCTGCTGCTGCTGATTGTCGCGGTAACCAAAATGGCAAGAAAGAGATACAATGTCGCCACTACTAAAGCTGAGCGTGAGGGAACTCCATTGCCATCACAGAAGTTTGCATTCAACAAATTCGCCATGCAGCTGGAGGAAAACAAAATGCTCAAGGAGTTCGCTGAACAGCAAAAGGACATCTGGGAGGACAGAACGGAATTCGTAAAAAAACTGTTTCTGCAAATAGAACAGAGCGAAGCATACAAGAAGTTCATGGAGTCTGAAGATGATGACTATGAAGTACACCGCGAACTATGGCGCAAGCTCTACAAATTGTTTATTCAAAACAATGATGAATTAGACGCCGTATTGGAAGAGATTAGCCTATATTGGAACGACGATAAGGAGGTTGTAGACACCTTTGTACTGAAAACAATAAAGAGATTCGACCCAAAGGCTAACACTAAGCAGGAGCTATTGCCAGAATATGACGACGACGAGGATAAGGAATATGCACGCAAGCTCTTCCGAGCTACTATCCTTAACGCTACACAATACCAAGAATATATGGCGGAGGTAAGCCGACATTGGGACTTGTCACGTCTCGCTTACATGGACGTCGTTATCATGCAGCTCGCTATTGCGGAAATGCTGACATTCCCAAACATACCTGTCAATGTCACTATCAATGAGTTTGTAGAACTCGCCAAGTTATACTCTACACCACGAAGCGGTGGATATATCAACGGTATGCTCGACGCTATAGCACGTAACCTCATCACCAGCGGAAAACTACTGAAGAGTATCCCTGAAAAAAAATAAGGGAAGCCATAATATAAATAGACATAATAACAACAAAATAAGTACACAATAACAATGACAGCTAACATGATTCTTGCCGCACAAGGTGCAGCTGGAGGCGGTTATCAGATGATTATCATGATGGTAGTAATATTCGCTATCATGTATTTTCTCATGATTCGTCCACAACAGAAGAAACAAAAAGAGATAAAGAACTTCCAGAACTCTATACAGCCTGGCACTAAAGTTATTACTGCTGGTGGCGTATACGGCGAGGTTCGCCGTGTTATAATGGAAAACAACACACTCGAAATAGAGATTAGTAAGGGCGTTACTATCACGGTAGACCGTAGCTATGTATTCGCAAATGCGGCAGCACAGCAAAACGCTCCTATCGAGAAGAAATAAACAAATACATCCGCTCTGACAGCGATTACTACTTATGGACAGACTGCTATGGCAGCATAAATACAAGGATACTAAGGACTTCTTATTCGGACTACTGAATAAGGAGTTCTTCGTTTTCTTGTTTTTTCTCTCCGTCAGCACAGCTTTCTGGTTTCTATCTACACTTAACGAGACTTACGAAAAGGAGATTAAAGTGCCAATAGAGGTGACAGACATTCCTAAGGACATCGTAATCACAGATGATTTGCCTGATAGCATCAAGGTAACCCTGCGAGATAAGGGCTTCAACCTGCTGAAATACGTTTTCCATGATAACATCAGACCTGTACGTTTACAGTTCATCTTATATGCGAAAACAAAAAATAAGGGAACGGTTACGCCCACAGAGATTCAGAAAATCATTAAAAGCAGACTTGATGAATCCACTACCATAGTGACAGTAAAGGCTGATCATTGGGATTTTTATTTCTGCCATGGCAATAGAAAGAAGGTTCCTGTGTTGCTAAACGGTAACATCTCCGCTAAAGCAAATTACTATATCAACCACTGTGCGCTGGTTCCTGACAGCATTACGGTATTGGCGGAGACTGAAGTGTTAGACACTATATACGCTGTTTACACCACTCCGGTGAACATATCGAACCTTACCGAATCAACAGTACGCACCATTTCGCTTACACATATAAAGGGCGCGAAGCTGGAAAAGAATACAGCTACACTCAATATCACTGCCGATCAGCTTACGGAAGTTCAGCTTAAGATACCCATAAGAACTGTCAACGTACCGGCAGGAGTATCACTTAAGACTTTCCCCGCACAGGTTGACCTGAGAGTTGCGGTGGGAGTGCGCAACAGTAGCTCTATAAAACCAGAGATGTTCAGCGTTGTTGCCGACTATAACGAACTTCCATCAGAACAAGATGAGAAATTAAGACTGAAGTTAGTGTCACAACCTCGCACCGCAGTAAAAACGTATTTAATACAGCCAAGCGTTGACTATCTGCTGGAAAATAACTGACAAAACTCTCTATAAGACACCATGCGATACTGTATAACAGGAGGAATCGGCGCAGGAAAATCATTTGTCTGCCGAAGACTTGAAGCACACGGCATTTCCATTTACGACTGTGACAATGGAGCAAAACGACTACTTGCCACCTCTACTGAGCTGAAAGATGCTTTGAAAAGACTTATTGGCAACGATGCATACAATGAAGATGGCAGCCTGAACAAGGCTGTTGTCGCTAAGTATCTGCTTGCTTCTGAGGAACACAAGCAAAGCATTAACGCCATTGTTCACCCTGCCGTGATGAACGACTTTTACGCTTCTGGCATGCAATGGATGGAAAGTGCCATACTATACGAAGCACATTTAGAGCAGTACGTAGACAAGGTGATAGCCGTATACGCATCAGCAGACACAAGAATCGGACGCATTATGCAGCGCGACAATATCAGTTACGAAAAAGCGAAGGAATGGGTTGAGAAACAAATGGACCAACGCTTGGTAACCGAAAGGGCAGACTACGTAATAATAAACGACAACGATTCTGATGTTGACAAGCAAATAAAGGATTTGCTTTCAGCGATAAACAACGAATAACCGACAAGAAAAGACAATTACATTTAACCCAAACAACATTAATATTATAAACATGCAAAAGACAATTCTCGCCATTTCTGGCAAACCAGGACTTTACGAACTCGTATCACGCGCTAAGATGAGCCTTATCGTAGAGGCTCTTGACGGAACCCATAAGCGTATTCCTGCCTTTGCAAGCGACCGCGTGACATCACTCGCTGACATAGCGATGTATACAGAAGAGGAGGATATGCCCCTCATGAACGTATTGGCAGCACTCCGCGATATGGAAGAGGGTAAGAAGTCAAGCCTCAACTGGCGCAAGGCTTCCGCTGCGGAATTACAGGAATACTTCGCTAAATTCGTTCCTAACTTCGACCGTGACCGCGTTCACAACAGCGACATTAAGAAGCTCCTTCAGTGGTATGACATCCTCGTAGCTGCTGGTATTACCAACTTTGAAGAGGTGTTAAAGCCAACAAACGGTGACAACGTTGACGACAGAGCAGAATAATATAGCTATGACAGACAGAACAGAAGAGGGGCTACAACTGCTGGGACGCAAGACCGAATATCGTCAAGACTATGCGCCAGAGGTTCTCGAAACATTTGAGAATAAGCACCCTGAGAATGACTATTGGGTACAGTTTAACTGCCCAGAGTTTACATCTCTCTGCCCTATCACTGGCCAACCAGACTTCGCTGAGATAAAGATTTCGTATCTACCAGACCACCGTATGGTAGAGAGTAAGAGCCTAAAGCTGTATCTTTTCTCCTTCCGCAACCACGGAGCGTTTCATGAAGACTGCGTGAACATCATCATGAAGGACCTCATTAAGCTCATGGATCCGAAGTATATAGAGGTAACAGGACTGTTTTTGCCACGTGGTGGTATCTCTATCTACCCTTATGCTAACTACGGACGCCCAGGAACTAAATATGAGGAGATGGCAATAAGAAGACTGGAAACAAAAGAAACGATGTAGCAATGCTATCTTTTAGCATTACACTAATTATCACATAATAAAATAAGGTGGACAATAAGAGCACGACAAATGCTACTTATTGTCCACCTTTTTGGTTATTATCATTGTATTTTTTCTATCCCTTCTACCCCAAGACGAGCTGCAAATCATCCTTCATCTTAGCAAAAGCAGGATTCTGTTTAGTCAACTTCTCAAGAAACTCTTTCGGTGACAAGCGCACTACCTTTTCTGTTGTCTCGTTGAATACCAGATTCACCTTCACGTCACCGTTATGTAACACCATAGCAAGCGTAATCTGAATACCTTTTAACATCTTCTGCATATCCTCATACAACGTAGAGCTTTCCGCTATACACTCAATGTTAGGAAACTCCGAGATCCTTACTTTAGCATTCTTCATACGTGCCCCTAACGCGCCATTTACCTTTACCGAGATTCTGTTACACATGGCAAGCCACTCTCTTCGCACATCATCATCAGTAAAGTTGTTATGCTCGTTGACCGTCTCCCCTAAGTTATACTGTTTCTCTTTTTCCACTTTCGCCTTCGCAGCGTTCTTCATTCCCTTGAAGGTCATCACAGAAGATATCACCACACGCGACTTTTTCTGCCCGTCCGTAGCGTCAACAGCCACGTTTGTCGTTGCCGAAGAAGGCACAGAAGCAGCAGAATCTCGCTTTATCTCCGACACATTATCAGCGTTGCCAAGTTCTGTTTGTTGCTGCCCTACCCCCTCGGAGCGGTTAGAAGAAGTCGCCGCAACGCCAGCAACTCCCTCCATCAGTTTTCTGAACAGCGTTTTTAAGCGTCTACAGGGCCAAAGCCCACTGGCATCAGCAGCGTCGTCAGGCTGCGTAATCTGCGCTACCTGAATCAGCGTTAACTCCACAAGCAGTCGCTTGTTACTGCTTTGTCTGTAATTTACGTCACACTGATTCAATATCTTCAGCGCATTATACAAGAACTTAGCCTTACATCTCTGTGCCTGTTCTGCATAAAGTTTGCGCTGCTGTTCGCTTGTCTCTATCAGCTTGACAGTATCCGGTGTGAGAGCCATCAAAAGGTTACGCACGTGAGATGCCAATCCATTCACCGTCTGTCCTGCATCAAATCCACGTGACAATATGCCGTCAAGGGCAAGCATAACGTCAGCGACCTTATTTTCAAGGCAACAGTCTATGATATGGAAATAGTTATCTGCATCGAGCACATTGAGGTCTTCTATGACCTTATCGTAGGTTATATTACCACTACAGAAGGAGGCAGCCTGATCGAATATTGACAATGCGTCACGCATACCACCGTCAGCTTTCTCAGCGATAACGGTAAGAGCCTTGTCCTCATACGTTATACCTTCATTGTCAGCCACGTGCTTAAGATGTCCAATGATGCCCTGCACCGTCATTCTCTCGAAGTCGTATACCTGACATCGAGATATTATAGTAGGCAGAATCTTATGCTTCTCCGTTGTAGCAAGTATAAAGACGACGTATGCTGGCGGCTCTTCCAGGGTTTTAAGGAAGGCATTAAAGGCGGCAGTAGACAGCATGTGCACCTCGTCTATTATGAAGACCTTGTAGCGTCCCGTCTGTGGCGGTATGCGTGTCTGTTCCATCAGCGTCTTAATCTGCTCCACGCCATTATTTGAAGCGGCATCAAGCTCAAAGATATTCAGCGAACGTCCTTCATTAAACGCTTTGCAGCTCTCACACTCTCCACAGGCATCTCCAGTAGAAGTTGGGTGCAGACAGTTTATTACTTTTGCGAAAATACGTGCGCAAGTGGTCTTACCCACGCCTCGTGGACCACAGAAGAGGTATGCGTGTGCCAGTTTTCCTGTCAACACAGCATTCTTCAGCGTAGTGGTAAGCGCCGACTGTCCCACAACGCTATCAAACGTCATAGGTCGGTATTTTCGTGCGGATACTATATAATTTGACATTACTTGTTATGTTTTTTCCTTTATATTGTTTGTGGTTATGCACTAATTTTGTCTCTGCTTCTGAACCACGTAGCAAGTATAGTGCCAGAGATAGAGTGCCATGCGCAGCTTACCGCACACGGAATAACAGCCAATGGGCACGTGGCAGCAAAGAATGATGATGCTAAGACAGTGGCAAGACCAGCATTCTGCATACCCACCTCTATAGAGACGGTTCTGTTCTTAGCCTTTGAGAAATGGAATATCTTACCCACAGAATAGCCAGTAAGGTAGCCTAATGAGTTATGGCACAGCACTACCGCAAAGACTATCAGGAAGAATCCTACGCCTTCGCGCAGCAGTTCGTCATGGACTGCGGCTATTACTCCGCCTACTATACACGCTAATCCCAACACGCTGAAGGCTGGCATTACCGCCTGTGTCTTCTTAAAAGCATCGTTCTTGCCCCAGAACACATTAGCGAAGAAACCCACCGTTACTGGTATCAGTGTAACAATCAGTATATTAAGAAACATTCCTACTGCATCAACCTCTACCTGTTCTCCTGCCAACCACAGCACAAGCAGCGGTGTCATAATCGGTGCGAGGAGTGTAGATGCAGTTGTCATACCTACAGAGAACGCGACGTCTCCCCTACAGAGGTAAGACATTATGTTGCTTGACACACCACCTGGACAGCATCCTACGAGTATTATGCCAACGATAATGGGCTTAGGTATCGTAATGCCTATATAGCTCACACCCACTGTCAGTGTCCAAGCTATGAGTGGCATAAGTGAGAACTGTGCACAGGTACCGATGAGGATGTCCAATGGTCGTGCCGCCAGCACCTTCATATCCTGCACAGTTAGCGTCAGTCCCATGGTTAGCATGATAAAGCCCAATATGCAAGACTGTGTCGTTCCGTGTACCCACGTGAAAAGATTTGGAACAAGATACGTCACGATAGCAACAGCTATTATGAACCATGATGTGTAATTAGACAGCCATTGGCTGAGTTTCAGTAACTGTTTGTACATTGTTTTTTCTTTGTTTTTACCGAGGTGCTCCGCTCTTCTCATTGCCGTGGGGCATCTTTTGTTATCCTTGTATTATATTTTAAGTAAGTATTCAAAATTATTTATATATATCAGTAAGTGAACATTTTTATTTCTGAAATTATATTTAATACAGTCTCTTTGGCGCATCTGCTTCCTCTGTTTTCAGTCACAATGATTACATTGTTCCCTCAAACAGAGAAAACATCTGCATCCAAATAGCCTATATTAAATATAAAAATAATTTTGAACACTTACTTATTTCTCTACAATCTTTTTTATTTCATCAACAGTCATAGCCGTGAACTTTGCTATCTGCTCTATTGTCATACCGTTATCTGCCATAGTCCGTACCATTTCTGCACGGCCTTCTGCACGACCTTCTGCACGGCCTTCTGCTAATCCCTCTGCACGTCCCTCTGCTAATCCCTCTGCACGTGCATTACCTAACACGTCATGCTGTATCATCACAGCATTCAAGTGTTCATCATAAGCATGACGCTCTGATGCATCCATCTGATAGTAAAGCAGTTTTTCACGTGCCTCTCTAAGACCAGGTGCTTTAGTATCTTCGCTAATCTCGCCCTTCTTCAAGTAGCGCATCCACTCTTCCATAGGAGATACCGCAACCTTGTCGAAGTTATTGACCCGAATGAGATAGTACGTAGGAAATATCTCCTGAGGAGCCTTGCGTACTATAGCGTCACGTTGCTTTGTTGTTATCTTCAACTCGTCATTGGTATGGATACCCACAAAGCTCGTCTGTCCTTTATAAAGATAGTCTTCGCCCTCACCCAAGTCAAAGTAGAGAACACTTATTGAGTACACTTTCTTTACCTCTTCATAAGAATCTCCAAGGTTGATATGCTCTGTTATGGCTTTGGCTACGCCATATAGTATACGCTCAAGGTAGAATACTTCACTCGTATTCTGCACCTCTATTATTATTATCTCGCCCTTGCTATTCTTGGCTTTTATGTCTACTCGGTTGAATTTGTCACTCTCATCACACTGGTTGCCCTCGCTTTCAAGTATATCCACTATTGTCACCTTCTCGCCAATGAACACAGTAAGGAAGCCTTCAAGCACATCAAAGTTAGCCTTTTGACGTAACAACCGTTTGATTGCCCAATCAAAACGTACCAGTCTGTCTTTCATATCTGTATTGAGTCTTTTCTGTTATTATTTTGCAAATATACGTTTTTTATTGCTTTCTTCCAAATATTTATTACATATTTTTCTATCTTTTCTATGGCTTAGGGCATCAACTGCTGGCGAAATTATATCAACTAAGAGTTAATAGTAACTATACTTATTACCACCGTTTGCATAGTATAATGCACCTGCTAATGCCTTACTGACGCTGTACGGCATGACGAAAGGACATACAGAGCGTGTCTCTTTCTATAAAGACTGTAAACTGGTATGGTGATGAAATTGCCACTCTTACTCTACTATGTATCCACAAAGTTTATACTTTTTTCCTTTTACGATAAAAAGAACGCTGTATTCTCGCAGTATATTTCGTTTTTACTGCACAGATGAATAAAAGATGAGCAAAAAACGTTTTTATTCTTTGCGGAATGAAAATTATTTCTTAACTTTGCGTCAAATTGCGCTAAACTAAACATTATTATTATACATTTCATAATAATAAAGAGGCTATACGATGAACTTTCGCCACGCCTTTACACACTGAACGTTAAAAAAAGAAATAACAAAACTAAAGAATTATGAGTTTGAAAATCGTTGTACTTGCCAAACAAGTACCTGACACAAGAAACGTAGGACCTGACGCCATGACTCCGGAAGGTACGGTTAACCGCAGTGCTCTGCCTGCTGTGTTCAACCCAGACGACCTCAACGCACTGGAACAGGCTCTTATCTTGAAGGACAAATTCCCTGGTTCTACTATCTCTGTCGTTACCATGGGACTGCCAAAATCAGCGGAAGTTATAAGGGAGGCTCTCTATCGTGGTGCTGACTGTGGTTATGTTGTGACTGACAGACCTCTCGGTGGTGCCGACACTCTCGCTACATCATACACTCTGGCACAGGCTATCAAGAAGATTGGTGACTTCGACATCATCATCGGTGGACGCCAGGCTATTGATGGTGACACCGCACAGGTGGGACCACAGATAGCGGAGAAGCTCGGACTGACTCAGGTGACATACGCTGAGGAGATTGTTTCTCTTGATGAGAAGGAGCGCAAGACGGTTATTAAGCGTCACATCGACGGTGGCGTGGAGACTGTAGAGGCTCCGTTGCCACTGGTGGTTACCGTTAATGGCAGTGCCGCACCTTGCCGTCCACGCAACGCTAAACTCGTGATGAAATATAAGAACGCTACTGTTCCTGCCGAGCGTACACCAGAAAATAAAGAGAAGTTAGAGGAGATGATAGCACGCAAGCCGTACCTGAACATCACGCAGTGGGGAGCGGCTGACATTGAGTGCGACCCGAAGCAGATTGGTAAGGCTGGCTCGCCTACTAACGTGAAGGCGGTGAAGAACATCGTGTTTAAAGCGAAGGAGAGCCGCACCATGACGGGATCTGATGAGGACATCAACAACCTTATTGTCGAACTGCTTAACGAAAAGATTATTGGATAAGTCGATTATTAGTGTTTCCACAGATAGTGATTTATTGTCTAACTGAGTTTTTTCAATAGCATTATTGCTTTACAATATCCTGTATATACCATCTGAGGGACTATACGGCTATAGGTTATAATCTGTAAGAAAACACCGTCGTTTTACTTACGATTTTTAATAGCTATATTGCCGCAGCACGATTTGGGTGCAATAGCATTACGATTAAGCCCTAATCGCAACATGAAAGCTACGTTATCGCAATGCGATTTTACAGCTTTCAGATTGTAAGTTGATACGGAACACGATAATATCTTTTTTCACTATCACAGAAACACGAAGACGACTAAACAACAAAAATTATGAATAACGTTTTTGTATATTGCGAGATAGAGGGCACAAAGGTTAAGGATGTGTCGCTCGAACTGCTCACTAAGGGACGCAAACTGGCTAACACCCTTGGCGTAGAACTGGAATGTATCATTGCTGGCAGCGGACTTGACGGTGTAGAACAGCAGGTGATGAAGTATGGCGTTGACAAGGTTCACGTGTTCGACGCTGAGGGATTGTTCCCTTATACCTCTAATCCTCACACCGCATTGGTGGTAAACCTCTTTAAGGAGGAGAAGCCGCAGATATGCCTCATGGGTGCAACGGTGATAGGTCGTGACCTCGGTCCACGTGTATCGTCTGCACTCTTCAGCGGTCTTACGGCTGACTGTACAGAGCTTGAGATTGGCGACTTCGACATGAAGGTAAAGGACGAGGCAGGCAAACTGGTGACGAAGCACTACGAACAGCAGCTCTACCAGATACGTCCTGCCTTCGGTGGCAACATCGTTGCTACTATCGTCAACCCTGAGCACCGCCCACAGATGGCGACCGTACGTGAGGGTGTGATGAAGAAAGAGGTACTGGACGAGAACTATAAGGGGGAGGTAATCCGTCACGACGTGGCGAAATATGTTCCTCAGACAGAGTATGTAGTGAAGGTTCTTGACCGCCACGTAGAGGAAGCAAAGCATAACCTGAAGGGTGCCCCTATAGTAGTAGCCGGTGGTTACGGTGTAGGCTCAAAGGAAGGCTTCGACCAACTCTTCGAACTTGCTAAGGAACTGCACGCCGAGGTTGGCGCAAGCCGTGCGGCTGTAGACGCTGGCTGGATTGATCACGACCGTCAGATAGGCCAGACGGGCGTAACGGTTCGTCCTAAGGTTTACATCGCCTGCGGCATATCTGGACAGATACAGCACATCGCAGGTATGCAGGACGCGGGTATTATTATATCTATCAACAGCGACCCTGACGCTCCTATCAACGCCATTGCTGACTATGTAATTAACGGTACCGTAGAGGAAGTGGTGCCAAAACTCATTAAGTACTACAAGCAGAATAATAAATAACGACAATGCCAAACTTCTATACAGACAACCCTGAGATAAAGTTTCATCTCAGCCACCCACTGATTAAGCGCATCGTCGCACTGAAAGAGCGCGACTTTGCTGATAAGGATAAGTATGACTACGCCCCTGAGGACTTTGAGGACGCTATGGATTCATACGACCGCGTACTCGAACTGGCTGGCGACGTTATGGCTAACGTTGTGGCTCCTAACGCTGAGGATGTTGACGCTGAGGGTCCACACCTTGAGAATAACCGCATGATTTATGCCTCAAAGACTTACGAGAACCTTGACGCTACGGTCAAGGCTGGTCTTAACGGTGTCACAATGCCACGACGCTACGGTGGTCTTAACTTCCCTATGGCTGTATATTCCGCTATCAACGAGATAGTTGCAGCTGCCGACACAGGCTTTGAGAATATATGGTCTTTGCAGGATTGCATAGAGACGCTTTACGAATTTGGCGACGAAGACCAGAGACAGCGTTACGTTCCACGTGTCTGCGCTGGCGAAACGATGTCAATGGACCTCACAGAGCCTGACGCTGGTTCTGACCTTCAGTCTGTTATGCTTAAGGCTACATACGATGAGAAGGAGGACTGCTGGCGTCTTAACGGCTGCAAGCGTTTCATAACTAACGGCGATTCGGACATTCACCTCGTACTGGCACGTTCTGAAGAGGGCACACACGATGGTAGAGGTCTCTCTATGTTCATCTACGACAAGCGCGATGGTGGCGTTGACGTGCGCCGACTGGAGAACAAACTCGGTATTCATGGTTCACCTACCTGCGAACTTGTTTATAAGAACGCTAAAGCAGAGCTGTGCGGTTCACGCAAGTTGGGACTGATTAAGTACGTCATGGGACTTATGAACGGTGCACGTCTTGGCATCGCCGGACAGAGCACGGGTGTGAGCCAGATGGCATACAACGAGGCTCTGGCTTATGCCAAAGACCGTAAGCAGTTCGGCAAAGCTATCATTGAGTTCCCTGCTGTCTACGATATGCTGTCTATTATGAAGGCTCGTCTCGATGCTGGTCGCGCGCTTCTCTACGCTACAAGCCGCTATGTCGATATGTACAAGACACTGGAAGACATTGAGCGTGAGCGTAAGGCTAACGGTGAGAAACTTACACCGGAGGAGCGTACCGAGTGTAAGACCTACTCAAAACTTGCCGATGCTTTCACTCCTATTGCCAAGGGTATGACATCAGAGTATGCTAATCTCAACACCTACGACGGCATACAGGTACACGGTGGCTCTGGCTTCATGCTTGAATACGCTTGTCAGCGTCTGTACCGCGACGCACGTATCCTCACCATTTACGAGGGCACCACGCAGTTGCAGACGGTTGCTGCTGGCCGTTATATCACCAACGGCTTCTACGGTCAGGTCATTGCCGACATGCTGAAGTACGGTCAGGCTCCTGCAGCTATCGGCTCTGAAGACTGGTGCGCGGCTGAGTTCGCACCGCTGAAGGAGCGTGTAGCGAAGATGGCTGAGCGTTACAACGAGGCTGTATCTTTCGTTAACGAGCACAAGAACGATGAGTTTAAGGACTTCGCTATACGTCATCTTTACGAGATGGCAGGCGACTGCATCATGGCTCTCCTCCTCATTGGCGATGCAAGCAAGGCTCCTGAACTCTTCGGCAAGTCTGCACGTGTCTACACTCGCTACGTTGCTGCAGAGGTAGAGAAGCACTATGACTTTGTGATGAACGCTACTCCAGAAGACCTTGCGGACTATCGCAAGTAAATTTACATAGTAATTTACATATAAAGAAAAGAACAAAGAAATTACAAAATAATCAAAAAGTCGCCCTGCCACGTTTGTGACAGGGCGACTTTTTTAGTTTATTTCGGTATAGCCATGGAACTTTCGCACATATTATACGGTCTATACAATCTTATTAGTATTTATTATGCTTTTATTATCCAATCTACAACATTTCCCTTAGCGGTATCGAAATTCACGCCAACCTTAGTAACGGGTTTACCACTGAGTGCGAAACGCTGGCGATAGTCCTTTAGTTCTATCTGCGACATGGCGGCACCAGCGTCTTGATCAAGTTTTATCTCTATGACGTAAAGGTCTGTATCGGTAAGCAATACTATGTCTACCCTACCGTGTGGCGTATGCACTTCTACATCTATAAGGTAGTCGGTCAACAACGAGAAGATGATGAAAAGCACCTGTTGGTAATGTCCTTCGTAGTTGGTATTGTTACAATATGGCACGGTACCAAGGAATGTCTGAAGCAAACGTAACGCTCCCTCCATGTCACGATTATCAAGGGCCTGCGCTATACGACGCGCAGTGTTATTGGTTGACAACGTATTACGAGTGACGTACGACGGTATGAGAGCCTTGGTTAGCCCTACTTTTACCTCTTTATTGGGCACGTCAAGCGTGAAATATTTATACTTTTTATTATACGCCTTTATTGTTATATATCCACTTTGATACAACAACGGCATAATGGTCGTCATGTTTTCTGTTGGAGCGTCAAAGTCACTGGCACTGGCTTCTACACGGGTTATATCCGTAGGCAGAACACCATACTTCTTCATCATATTTATAAGGTAGGTCGGTGTGCCAGAGGCGAACCAATAAGCGTCGAGGTTTTTCCAAGCGAAACAGTTTAGTAAGCTGAACGGATTGAATATATCTGGGGAACAAGGGGAGAAATGATAACCGTCGTAATACTCCTTTAGTTGGTGTATTGTTTCTTCTTCTGTTAACTCCAAATCCTTGGATAATACTTTTATATCCTCTGACATTTTGCCAAGCAACTCTTCTTTCGTGATGCCACATATACCAGCGTAGTTGTCGACCATCGACAGGTTGGTTATATTATTCAGTTCACTGAATATGCTGAATTGGGAGAACTTGGTAATGCCTGTAAGGAATACGAAACGCAACTTGGACTCACGCATCTTCAAAGGACTATAGAAGTTACGCATAACGTTGCGTAACACGTCAAGCTGCTCCTCTTCATGCGCTACGTCAAGCATAGGCGCATCATACTCATCTATTAGCACTACGACCTGTTTTCCTGTCTTTTCGTTCGCTATATCTATAAGGTCTATAAGGCGAAGATTGGTATCTGTTTTATTACTGACGTATCCGTATTTTGATTCTTCTTTTGCTATAATGTCAGCAAGATAACGTTCCTATTGCTCTTTCTCCATGTGTTTGCCACCACTCATGTCAAAATGAAGCACAGGATATTCTGCCCATTCCGTCTCCAATCGTTCTATTTCAAGTCCTTTGAAGAGTTCTTTCTTGCCTTCGAAATAACTCTGCAAAGTTGACACTTACAGTGATTTGCCGAAACGTCGCGGACGACCTAAAAAGAAATATTTACCGTTGGTATGTGCCATACGATAGATGTATTCTGTCTTGTCTATATAAAAGTAATCCTTATTACGAATCTCCTCAAAGGTCTGTATGCCGATAGGATATAGTTTTAGTGCCATAATATGATACTACTTATATTAATGTTGCAAAATTAGCTATTTATTTTGACATTACCAAAGAATAGCCTTCAAATTATATTTGTCACGGCATTAGCTATTGGGACAAAAAAAATCTGTAAGCGAGACTACTGTTTTCGTCTCGCTTACAGATTATTTTCAAAGTGCTATAATATGTCTATTACGCCTCGAGCTTAGAGAACTCCTCGAAAGAAACCTCCTTGGTATCGAGAGTAACAACGTCCTTCAGAGCGGTCATGAGCTTGCGGTCAGCAGCCTGATTAACAAACTGGTCTGCCTGCTCAGGCTTCTTCAGCATCTCCTCTGCGTAGTTGTCAAGGTACTCCTCAGGAATGTTTGTCATGCCATACTGAGCGAACTGCATACGTGCCATGTCCTTAGCGGCTTCCTTAACGTCTGCGTCGTCAATCTTAACATCACACTGCTCAAGGAGCTTGTTCTTTGCAAGGTGCCATGTAAGCTCCTTGATGCTTGCCTCGTAGTTCTTGTCTACGTACTCCTGACCCTTGTCCTGGTTATTGGCAAGCATGATACGCTTCATGAGATCGTCAGCATACTTCACCTCACCGAGCTTGTCCTCTACGTACTTACGAACGTCAGAGAGGAAACGATACTCTGCACTTGTGTTGAGCTGCTCCTGCAATCCCTCTGCTACCTTAGCACGGAAAGCTGCCTCGTCCTTTACTTCGTCCTTACCAAAAACCTGGTCAAAGAGCTCCTGGTTTACCTCGTGCTTCTTGTAACGAGTGATTTCTGTAATCTGGTAAGAGAAGCTTGACTCTACCTTCTCTGCCTCTTCCTTGGTTATCTTGAGCATAGAAGAAATCTCTACAGTGCTCTCTGGATATGCAGCCTTAGGGTTGAAGGTGATGATGTCACCTACCTTTGCACCGTTGAAGAGGTCTTTCTGCTCCACTACCTTGATGTATGAAGGCATCAGCACAGCCTCTGAAACAGCGATACCGTCTTCCTTTGTGCTGCCATCTTCGTTCAACTCGCGGAGGTCACCCTTCAACATATCGTTGTCTTCGTAAGCGTCTACCTTCTCGTAAGAACCAGTGCGGCTTGCGAAAGCGTCTATCTGCTGGTCAATCAGCTTATCGTCTGCCTTGATATCATAGTAAACAATCTTGTTACGCTTGTCGAGCTTGAGGTCGAACTCTGGTGCTACGGCTATGTCGAACTGAAGTGTATAAGGAGCTGGTGCATCAAGATCTACAGGCTCCTGACCAAGATGCTGAACAGGCTCGCCAAGCATATTGATCTTGTTCTCTCTTATATAACCGTAAAGCTTCTCGCCTACAAGCTTGTTGATAGCATCAACCTTTACCTGAGAACCTACCTGACGCTTGATGAGTGACATAGGAGCCTGACCTGGACGGAAACCAGGGATGTTTGCCTTTTTACGATACTCGTTGAGGGCTTTGCGAACGTTGTCCTGATAATCAGCTTCCTCTACAGTGAGAGTCAAAACGCCGCTGACCTTCTCTGGGTTTTCAAATGTAATCTTCATTTCTTTGTTTTTTTCTTATTATATACCTTATTATATACTTAGTCTATATATTGAGGCTTGGTAAAATAAGCCCATTTGAAGTGCAAAGTTAACAATATTATCAGAAATACGCAAAAAGTTAAGCGTTTTTAACACGCATACATTACATCAAACAGATTTGTTTACGCATTTTATTAATAACTAATGATTTTTATCATATAATAGTTTGGTAGTTTCAAAGAATTACCTTAACTTTGCAACAAAGAAACAAATATGTTGACGTTAACCTTGGATTGAACCACTATTAACGCCAAAACAAGGAAACGAACAACCTAACAAAAGCACTAAACAATAAATTACGTATATATGAAGAAAACTTTGGTTTACGCAGCTTTGGTTGCAGGTGTAATGTCTGTCAGCAGCTGTGCAATGAAGAAAGACTTGGATAACTGTAAGAAAGAGAATGTTGAGCTGAACTCACAGTATCAAGGTGTACGTGAGCAATTAGCCGCTGCAAACGCTCGCATAACAAGCCTTCTTGAACAGTTGCAGTCATGTCAGGGCAATAACGATGCACTCCAGAAGAGCCTCGAGCAGAGCTTGAACAACGCTAACAGCGGAAACGTAAACATAGCTAAACTCGTTGACCAGATTAACGAGTCTAACCAATACATAAGACATCTTGTTGAAGTAAAGTCAAAGAGTGACTCTCTCAACATGGTTCTTACCAATAACCTCACACGTTCACTCTCTAAGGAAGACCTGAAAGACGTTGATGTACAGGTTATGAAGGGTGTTGTATACATCTCTCTCTCTGACAATATGCTCTACAAGAGTGGTTCTTACGAAATAAGTGATGCCGCAGGAGCTACCTTGGCTAAGATAGCTAAGATAATATCAGACTATAAAGACTATGATGTGCTGATTGAAGGTAACACCGATAACGTGCCTATCAGCAAGCAGAACATCAGAAATAACTGGGACTTGTCATGCTTACGCGCCTCAAGCGTGGTACAAGCACTGCAAAACAAGTTCGGTGTCGACCCAAAACGCCTTACCGCTGGCGGACGTGGCGAGTACAATCCTATTGCTGACAACCTATCAGCAGCAGGAAAGATGAAAAACCGTCGCACACAGATTATCATTACTCCTAAACTGGATGAGTTTATGGACTTGATCGGTAAGGCTCCAGAGAGCGATAAGAAGTAATAAGGATAACAATGCAAATTTTGCGAAAATATGACATTTGTGTACGTGTGTGCGAGCACAAGCATTGACAAACATCAATTATAACGACATTTTTTCAAAAAACATTTATAATTGTTTGCGTACACAAATAAATCGTAGTACCTTTGCATTGTCAAAAGAAATAAAGGACATCTCGAATGTTCTACATTTCAAAAGACAATATCAAAAAGGTTACATATTACGCAATGTGTAACATATCGCAAAGATTGTTTAGGTTAGTAGATATATAATAGATTTAGGTTTTAGTTATTAGGTTAGAAAAGATTGTTTAACTCTTGGATGACTAAGAAAGACCGTGAGGTTCTTCTTTTTCAATGAAAAGGTTTTTAAGTTAAACATACTTTAAACGCACCGCAGCTCGTGAGGAGTAGCGGTGCGTTTTTTTCATTACTACTACTTCACGTAAAAGCAATAATAACGGATTAGAAAAGTAAAGATAACAGACGGCAAAAGGGATGATAACGGATTAGAGAAGCAAGGATGACGGATTAGAAAAGCAAGGATAACGCATTAGAAAAGCAAAGATAACGGACTGTAGAAGCAAAGATAACGGATTGTAGAAGCAAAGATAACGGATTGCATCTTTTATCAGATTGTGAGCAAATTCAATGAACAGCAGTTACAATTCGTCCCACCAAAACGACGTTTCGGTTTTTAATAATGAACAAAGTAGAATCCTTACAATCACTTTATGTAACTTTGCATCGCATTTGGGAAGGGCATATCTTGCTATGATGCTTAACCGTATTTCTACGTTTCGTAACTGCCATCCATGCGGCATTACCACGAAACAAACATTGTTTAGCCATGAAATAAACATTGTATTACAACAATAGGAACTTGGTATAACAACGAACCAGACATTGCACTACGACAATAGGAACTTGGTATAACAACGAGCCAGACATTGCACTACAACAATAGGAACTTGGTATAACAACGAACCAAACATTGCACTACAACAATAGGAACTTGGTATAACAACGAACCAAACATTGCACTACAACAATAAAAACATGGGCTAACCAAGAAATAGACATACAAAACACGCATCGTAACAATGGTGCGTCAACTATAAAGGCAGCGTTACTGTCTACTATCAGAAATATTACTGTCTATTATCATAGATAAGGAAAAGCAATGTACCATAACTCTGATGTGCCCCCAAGAAATATATTATAACGCAAAAGAAAATGATTGAATTCAAAAAGATTTTTGAAAGCCGTTATACGTGGATTGAAGGATTCATGAGAAACGTAAGACGTTACCCAGAGAAGACCGCTATGATTAATCCCGTTAAGGCGCAAAAATGGAACTACACAGAACTGAACGCTGACGTTAACCGGCTGTCCAACTCGCTTATCGCAGACGGTTACAAGAAGGGAGACGTCGTGATGACACTCCTTATGAACTGTCCTGAGTTTGCTTTCGCATACGTAGCAGCGCATAAAACACACTGCGTTTGCTGCCCAGCAAGCTACAGACTCAGCGCAGGTGAGCTGGCATATAACATCGATGACTCCAAACCTTTGGTCCTAATCTTTGACGCAACATACAGAAATACGGTCAAAGAAGCCATCCAGATGTCGCAATTCAAGCCTAAGAGAGCTGTTATCGTAGGCGGAGAAAGTGATGAAGACTTCATTTCATATACAGACTACGTAAAGGATGCAAGTACAGAAGAGCCACCGTTTACCTGCGAATACAACATATACGATGAGACCACACGTCTCTATACCTCAGGAACCACAGGCAGACCCAAGGGCGTCTCACTAACGTCTATCAACGAAGTGCTGTCCGCTCACGACGTAATGATGCACTTTCCTATGAGCTACAAAGACACAACAATGAACACAACGCCGTGGTTTCACCGCGGTGGCATACACTGTGCTGGTCCTTGTACTATCTTCTATGCAGGTGCAACACTGGTGATTATGGGCAAATTCTCTGCCATAAACACGCTGAAATATATTGACAAATACAAGATAACATTCGTTATAGGCGTACCTACCGTACTTGAAGAGTTAGCCGATGAACAGGAGCGTTTAGCCTACCATCTGGAATCATTGAAGGGTATCGTAACAATGGGAAGCCCCTTGGAGCGTTCTGCTTGCATACGTTACCAGCGCGTACTCACGCCAAACATCTTCAACGGTTACGGTACTACCGAGACCTTTTGGAACACATTCCTACGCCCATTCGACCTACCAGAGAACGCAGGTACAGCAGGTGCGTCATGCGTTGACGACGATGTACGCGTTGTAAAGGTGTATGAAGACCGCAAAGCAGAGCCTGATGACCTTATCGCCAAGGACGCAACAGAGGTTGGTGAGGTTATTATTTGTTCACCAGCAAAATCATCTTACAGCTATCATAACAACGAGGCAGAGACGAAAAAGAAGTTCTACAAGGACTTTATCTATACAAACGACCTCGCAGTATGGGACGAAAACCAATTCATAACCATTGTAGGCCGTAAGGACGACATGATAATATCGTCAGGAGAGAATATCTACCCTTCGGAGGTAGAAGCGGTATTGAACACGCATCCTAAGGTAAAAGACTGCATAGTTACTTCTGTTCCAGATAAGATACGTGGACAGTTAGTTACCGCATACGTTGTAAGAAACGATGAAAGTCTTACTCCTGAGGAATTGGACGAGTTCTGCAAGGAAAGCCCTGCCATAGCGAACTTCAAACGACCACGCCTATATCGTTTCGTAAACCAGATACCTTTTAACGCTACTGGCAAGAAACTACACGTAAAGGTAAAGAAAACAGCCGACATAGACCTTAAGAATGGTCTGCTGTATAGGGTGTAAAAACGACGTGATATAATGTCACAAGTCCAACAAATAGATAAAAAACCGCCGCTGACAAGATTGCGTCAGCGGCGGTTTTCTTTTTGTTTACTCAGCATACCCTTATACTTCGGTAAGAATTACCATTTTTATTCCTTTCCGATAAAGTCGACAATCACCTGCAAAGCATCTTGTTTCGCTTTGTCAAGGTCATCATTTACCACAACGGTATCAAATTTCTCAGCGTATGAAAGCTCATACTGAGCGCGCCCTACACGCTGCTCTATCACCTCAGGTGCGTCCGTACCACGATGCTCCAGACGACGTCTCAGCTCTTCAACAGACGGTGGCATAATAAAGATGCTTAACGCATTGTCACCGTATGCCTTCTTAATATTCATAGCACCATGCACGTCTACGTCAAAAACGACATTCTCACCATTGTCCAACTGCCTCTTGACCTGCGACTTCAAGGTACCGTAATAACGGTCAGCATAAACCTCTTCATATTCTACAAATTCGTCATTCGCAATCTTACCACGAAACTCCTCTGGCGTAAGAAAGAAGTATTCAACCCCATTCTGCTCCGTTCCGCGCGGTGCTCTTGACGTACAGCTGATAGAAAAATGCATCTTCAGTTCTGGATGCTCATTCATTAGCCAGTTGATAATAGTTGATTTTCCGCAGCCACTTGGCGCAGAAAAGATAAGAAGTTTACCCGTCATGGTCATTATTTTTGTTGTTTGGTTGTTTGTTTACATTATACTTTAGTTGCTTGATTGTTACATTGTATGGCACAACGAAGCCACATAACAACCAAGCAACCAAATAATCATTTAATACATTATTCCCAAAAATCGCAAGATGTCATTCATATTAGCCACAAACATCAGCAGGAACAGAATACCCATACCTATATATTCGGCACGTACCATAAAGTTGTCGCCTGGCTTACGGCGGAAAATCATCTCGTAAAGCAGGAACATTACGTGTCCGCCATCAAGTGCAGGAATAGGCAATATGTTCATAAAGGCAAGAATGATAGACAAGAACGCCGTCATCAACCAGAACAGATGCCAATCCCATACAGGTGGGAACATTGAGCCAATGGCACCAAATCCGCCTAACTGTTTAGCCCCTTCCGATGTGAATACGTATTTAAGGTCACTTACATATCCCCCGAGCATATCTATAGCATAACCTATTCCGGCAGGGATACACGTAACAATGTTATACTCTTCATGTGTAGGCTTCATGTAATTATCTATAGTCGTCATGCCTACCCCAAGGTGAACCTCATTATCGAGCGTCACTACGGCAGTGTCGACCATACCCGTAGCCTTCTCCTTGTATACCACAGTAGTGGTCAATACCTTCAATGAATCAGCCCGTGTAGCGCAGTCACTCAACGCGTCAGATATACGTCCAGCCTCATACGTGAATGTATTCCAAGAGTCAACAGGTTTTCCTCCTATGGCGAGTATTACGTCACCTTTCTTCATTCCCGCCTTATCCGCAGCAGAACCAGGTATAACACTGTCAGCTTCTGCAGGCACAAATGGACGGCAGAAGACAGGAGTGCTCTTCAACATCTCAAGCAATGAGAGGTCGCCAGGCAGCGTTACATCCACCATCTTACCGTTACGCTTCACCGTTACCGTCTTAGCAGTAGAGACATCACGCAGCATATTTGCGTCAAACGCCTTAAACTCGCCCTTGTCAGACGATACCATTACATCCCCATCACGGAATCCTAACTCCTTAGCTTGCTCATTAAACTTCATTCCATAGGGCATATCCTTTACGGCATAATAATCATTTCCCCATGTAAAGAAGACGGCACAGTATATCACAAGCGCAAGGATAAAGTTGACAAGTACACCACCTATCATTATCAACAAGCGTTGCCAGCATGGCTTTGCACGAAATTCCCACGGTTTAGCAGGCTCTTTTAGTTTTTCAGCGTCATGCTGTGTCTCGTCTATCATGCCTTCAATCTGGCAGTAACCGCCAAGAGGAATCCATCCGATGCCATATTCCGTTCCCTCATACTCATAGCTTCCATCCGCTTTTTTCTTAGCTGGTGCCTTGCCACGTAACCTTCGCCACCAGTTGAACTTTGTGCTAAAGAGTGAGAACTTGTAGTCAAAGAAGACATAAAACTTGTTCACTCTCACACCAAAAAGCTTCGAGAAGAAGAAGTGTCCTCCCTCATGCAGAGCCACAAGTATTGTTATTGCAAGAATAAACTGTAACGTTCTGATTAAAATAGTATCCATTTTTTAATTATTCATGATTTACGATATAAAGCCTTCCGCTATTCTTCTTGCCTCAGCATCACTGTTGATATAGTCCTCATAGGTTGGTGTTTGTATAACCGTAGCCTTGTCAAGAGTCTTCTCTATAATGTCTCCCATATCAAGGAAGCCTATACGTCCTTGTCTGAAAGCGAGGTTAACCACCTCGTTCGCTGCATTAACCACACAGGCGGCATTGCCCTTACGTCGCAAAGCTTCAAATGCGAGCGCAAGACATTTGAACTTGTCTTGGTCAGGTTCAAAGAACTCTAACGGCTGTTTAAACAAGTCAAGACGCTCTCCGGACATTGTTAAACGGTCAGGATATGTAAACGCATACTGTATAGGCAGCCTCATATCAGGCACGCCAAGCTGCGCCTTCACCGCCCCATCATGGAACTGTACCGCACTGTGCACTATGGACTGAGGGTGAACAAGCACCTGTATCTTTTCTGCCTCTACTCCAAACAGCCACTTAGCCTCTATCACTTCAAAGCCCTTATTCATCATAGAAGCCGAGTCAATAGTTATCTTCGCCCCCATCTCCCACGTAGGATGCTTTAACGCGTCAGCCGCTGTCATGTTGCGCATCTCGTCCAACGTCTTCAGTCTGAAAGGTCCTCCCGACGCTGTTAAGAGTATCTTCTCAATCTCATTATCGCCCTCTCCCACTATACTTTGGAATATAGCCGAATGCTCAGAGTCAACAGGCAGTATCGGAGCATGGTACTGCTGTGCCAGTCTGCACACCAATTCTCCTGCCACGACAAGTGTCTCTTTATTAGCGAGACATATTTTCTTACGTGCCTTTATAGCATGAATGGTAGGGGCAAGTCCTGCAAAACCCACCATAGCCGTAAGCACCATATCGACCTGTGGAGCCTCAACCACGTCACAAAGAGCCTGTGCTCCAGCGTATACATTAATGTCGGGACAGTCCTCCAACAGCTTTACCAATTCGTCGTACTTATCCTCATTGGCAATGACGACAGCCGCAGGGCGATACTTTCGCGCCTGTTCCGCCAACAGTTCCACCTTATTATTCGCTGTAAGGCAATAGGCTTCAAAGCGGTCACTGTGTTCCGCTATCACCTCAAGAGCCTGTGTTCCTATACTGCCCGTACTGCCAAGAATACATATTTGTTTCTTCATCGTAAAAGTCGTTCGGGTATTTCTTCGTTATAAATCAAGTATTCCTTCTGAGATAATCATCATTATCTCTTTCTTTTCCGTATTTATCTCTACTATCAGTTCTTCTGACGCTGGCAACAATCTGCCATCTTTCAGTTCGAACATTATGTTAATAGTTTGTTCGTCTACGGCAGCTATCTCTCCTACCGCTTTACCGTCAGCCGCATTTATGACAGTGAACCCCACAAGCTGTGCATAACGCAGCTCATCACTGTCGTCGCTATCAGCCATCTCCCTTGGAAAATATACGTCGGTACCTGTCAGTTCTCTCGCACGCTGTTGTGTGTCAATGCCATCAAACTTCACCAAAACGGTATCGTCAGTCTTAAACCTATACTCCTCCATAAAGAAGGGAACCATTATCCCATCCAGTTCAAGCACGAGGTATTCCGCATCAACGCGGTCGAAGACATCATCGTCAATCATCATTGACAACTCTCCCTTTATACCGTGCGTTTTACCTAATCGTCCTATTTTATATACCTCTTCTCTCCTTATCATTGGCGTGTTATTTTAGCTCCAAGAGCGTTCAGTCGTGCTTCAATGTTCTCATATCCACGGTCTATCTGCGCTATATTACTGATACTTGACGTTCCGTCGGCAGAGAGTGCCGCGATAAGCAGGGCTATACCCGCCCTAATGTCAGGACTTGACATACGTGCCGCTCTCAGCCTTATCTTTCTGTCGTGACCTACTACCACCGCGCGGTGAGGGTCGCAAAGTATTATCTGCGCGCCCATATCAATAAGTTTGTCGACAAAGAACAGCCTGCTCTCAAACATCTTCTGGTGTATCAACACGCTACCTTGCGCCTGTGTAGCCACCACCAGCAACACAGACAGCAGGTCAGGTGTCAGTCCTGGCCATGGTGCATCACTGAGAGTCATTATCGTTCCGTCTATAAACGAATCTATCTGATAGTGCTCCTGCTTCGGTATATAGAGGTTGTCGCCTTGCTGTTCAATTTTCACTCCGAGCCTTCTGAAAGCGTCAGGGATAATACCGAGGTTACGTACCGACACATTCTTTATCAATATGCCCTCGCCCACCATTGCAGCCATAGCGATAAACGAACCTACCTCAATCATGTCGGGCAGCAGCTTATGCTTAATGCCATGCAGTTTCTTCACTCCCTTCACGGTCAGCAGGTTAGAACCAATACCCGCTATCTGCGCTCCCATATCGTTTAGCATATGGCACAGTTGCTGAATGTAAGGCTCACAAGCGGCATTGTATATAGTAGTAATGCCTTCTGCCATCACCGATGCCATTATGATGTTAGCCGTACCAGTAACCGAAGCTTCGTCGAGCAGCATATAGCAGCCCTTCAATCCATTCTCTGCCTTCAGCTCATAGACGTCACGTCCATCTATGCGAGTGTACGATGCGCCGAGCATATGAAAGCCTAAGAAATGTGTATCCAGCCTTCTTCTTCCTATCTTGTCACCTCCCGGCTTTGCCACTGTAGCCCTGCCGAAACGTCCGAGCAGCGGTCCTATCATCAGCACCGAGCCACGCAGCTGTGCGCACTTCTTCACGAACTCGTCAGAAGCGAGGTAGTCCAGGTCCAAGTCATCAGCCACAAAGGTATACGTTCCCTTTCCTTCAGGAGTAACCTTCACGCCAATCTCCTTCAGAAGCTTTATCAAGTTGTTTACATCAAGAATGTCAGGCACATTACTGATAGTAACAGGCGAGCTTGTTAACAGCGTGGCACTGATAACTTCCAGTGCCTCGTTCTTAGCTCCCTGTGGTATAATTTCTCCCTTTAGAGGGTGTCCGCCTTCTATAATGAATTTGTCCATGTTAAGCATTATTGTTGTGGGGGTCTGCTTAGCGACGGTAAAGAAGTCACTAAACTTCAGTAAAAAAATCGCTAAACGTTAGTTAAGAAATCACTTACGTTTCTTCTTTTTCTTTCTATTCTGATAATCCGCCCTACCGCGTTCGTTATTTCCGTAGCGATTATTATTCTTCGTTATGCTGTCGAAATTCAGTTTATCAACATCCAACTGTATTACGCCGTCGGTATATTTCGCCATGTCTGATGCCACTTTCTCCTTGTCGACAGTGCCCATTCCCCATGCCATGAGGCAGTGAAACATCTGCACAGCCGTTCTATCAGCTAAAGCGTCGCGTTCCTTTCCAGCAGGCATCGTCTTCAGGGTGTCGAACATTTCAAACATCAGTCTGCCGTAATGTCTCACCCTGTTGCCCAGCGTCTTGTTGGTATAGGGTATTTTCCCTGGAGGTATCGCCATTTTATCCTCATGCACTATCTCTACGGGGTAATCTATGTCGAGCTTAAAATCACTCATCAGCGCAAGGTGATACCAGAGTGTTTTCGTTCTGTCCCTGCTGTCGACCTGACTCGGCACAGCCCTTTTCATTACCTCTATAATATTGTTTGCGCATCGTTGCCTCTCCGCCTTGGTAGGCAACGCTACGCATTGCTCTACCATCTGCTGTATATTACGGCCATACGCCATCAGCCTCAGCTTCTCTCTCTGAGTGTTATAGTCCAGTCCTTCTATCTCCATATCTTTACGTTGGTTAGTTGTTTGGCGTTAGAAGCTTTGACACACTCTTCTTGGCTACATAGTCTTTCAAATACCCTGGCACGAAATATGCTACGTCTTCTGTCTCTCCTTTGTTCCACTTCATGTCTGCCAACGGCAACATATTCTTTGCCAATGGCTCTATTCCCTTAATGAAGCGTGCATTAGGGTGGTTTATCACCTCCATACACTTCTCTGCTCCATTGCCGAAGAAGTATACTATATGTTTGTCGAGTATCTCCTTGTAGGTCTCAGCGTCTACTATATCGGCACGCTGTTCTCTTACCTCCTTTAGCGCGCGGTCGTATATTGCGGCATATACCTCCATACGTCTTGCGTCTATCATAGGGCACAACAGCGCGTCTTCTTCCAGCTGCGCCTCCATTTTCTCCGCCTTACCATCTACGTACTGATAGCATCTAATGCCGTCGCCCAACAGCACTGGCACACAGAGCAGCTTCAAGGTAGGCACACTTAGCAACTTAGCGTCACTGCCATAGCACACACCTTTTGCCATAGAGACACCTATACGCAGTCCTGTATATGAACCAGGACCACTGCTCACAGCCACAGCTTCTAACTTTAGTTTCTTCTCTTCTACCTTCGCCAATGCCTCGTCTACATACGTACCCAGGCTCTCCGCATGGTTCGGACCGCTATGATCCGTCTTTTCAAATAGCAGGAAGCCATCTTTACTCACTGCCACACTACACACATCAGTACTCGTCTCTATATGTAAAATGCAAGCCATATCGGTTGTTTGGTTGATTAATTGTTTTTATCCTTGCTGTTAAAAAGGTGCATGAATATAAACCTTTTTAATAATTTATTTTTGCAAAAGTACAACTTTTTCCCCGATTTTTTGTACTTTTGCAGAAATTTAACATCAAAGAATTATGCTATTATCAATGACAGGCTACGGCAAGGCCGTGGCAACACTGGCGGGTAAGACCGTTCACGTTGAAATTAAGACACTGAATTCCAAAGCCTTTGACTGTTCTACACGCATTGCGCCGATATACCGTGAGAAGGAAATGGAGATACGCCGCATGATACAGGAAAGCGTGGTAAGGGGCAAGGTCGATTTTTCTATTTGGACTGAGAAGGACGAGACGAACGATGCTGCCACTATCAATGTTGCCACAGCGACTAACTACTATAATCAGCTTACTGCTCTACGTCAGGCTATGGGCGAAGCTAAGCCAATGTCTATTGACGAAGCTCTGCCATTGATTATGCGTATGCCTGAGGTAATGAGCCGCACGGAGATTGAGGTGTTGACTGATGAAGAGTGGACCATTGTGCGTCAGGCAATTTGTAATGCCCTTGAAGCACTGAAGGAGTTTAGACTGCAAGAAGGCATAGCACTGCGCAAGAAGTTTGACGAAAAGATTGACAACATAGCACGACTGATGAAGGAGATTGAGCCTTTTGAGCAGTCACGCGTGGAGAAGATTAGACAGAGGCTGACGGATAACCTCAAGGCTCTGCCTAACGTGGAATATGATGCTGGCAGACTGGAGCAGGAACTGATTTACTACATCGAGAAACTTGACATCTCTGAAGAGAAGCAACGTCTTGCAAATCACCTCAAGTACTTCCGCGACACTATGAACGAGGCTACATCACAGGGCAAGAAGTTAGGATTCATCGCTCAGGAAATGGGGCGCGAAATCAATACCACTGGCTCTAAATCTAACCAGGCTGAGATGCAGAACATCGTGGTACAGATGAAGGACGAATTGGAACAAATAAAGGAACAGGTGCTGAACGCTCTATAGGCATTACGGTTTGAGGTTGTTAGCTACAGCGTGTTGGTTGGCAAGTTTGTACCTTACTGAGCTGCCGCTACCAACAACCTCAAGCTCAAAGCCCCACTAATACTCTATTTTGTCTGTCTTCTCACTCCATAGTCGGAAGGTGGACAGAGCCTCATCACGCAGCAACATCTCGGAAGGTGTCTTACGATACTGCGGCTTTACCGCCAGCTCCTCGTATATAAAGGCATCGTCAAAGCCTATGGCGGCTGCATCGTCCTTATTGTTACCATAATAAACATGGTCTAAATGCGCCCAGTATATTGCACCAAGACACATAGGGCACGGCTCACACGAAGTGTATATCTCACAGCCTGTAAGGTCAAAGGTAGAGAGTTTAGCACACGCTGAACGTATGGCATTGACCTCCGCGTGGGCTGTGGGGTCATTATTGGCAGTGACACGGTTTACACCTTCTGCTACTATCTCGCCATTCTTCACTATCAATGCGGCAAAAGGACCACCGCCATTCTTCACGTTGGCTGTAGCAAGGGCTATGGCACGTCTCATAAGTTCATTATTGTTCATAGGTCAGTATTTTTTAGTTTATGGATGATAAATAATCTTTCTATACTTCGTCTCTATCGCAAATTTATAAAAAATACTCTATCTTAACAAATCTGCGTAAAGATTTTTAGTTATTTTTCACACCAAAGTAACGTTGAGAAAATAACTTGCGCTGTTTTGACCTCAGATTGTTGAGATATTGGGGGGAATATAAAAATGGAACGATGCGAGCATCGTGACTGATGAATAGCCACAAAATAGCCAGCAAGATGAGATAAAGAATGTGTAAGACGACATTACTCTAACTATAATAAAATTGATTAAGTATTTTTCTTAACATTACATAAGCAAGTATTAAAAATATTCAGGACAATGAAAAAGATTATCATCTCGCTGTGCGCCGTATGTTGCGCTTTTCCTTTTCTGAATACAGAGAAGGCTATGGGGGCTATAGATGCAAGGACTGGCGCGTCTGAGCTTACCACACCAATGTCGGTCTCTTACACCGAAGCAAAGGGATATTTCGTAAACAATAACCTTGACTCTCTGCCGCCTTCTGTCATTACTTCTGATGCGGAGCTAAACAAGTACTTCGGCATGGCTACCGTAATGGGCAAGGATGGTAAGCCTACTGAGATTGACTTCAACAAGAAGTACGTCATCGACGTAACCCTACCTGTTACTGACACGGCTACCGTAATGAAGCCCAAGAGTCTTAAAAGGGCTGCTAATGGCGACATTACGTTCACCTATGTCATTAAGAGGGGCGAGAAACAGTCATATTCTGTTCAACCTTTACTGATGATTATTGTAGACAAAAAGCACTCTGGAAAGGTGGTGCTGAAGGCTATTGAGAAATAGTTTCATTAATATATCTCAGACGAGATATTTTATTTATAGTCAAACAGGAATGATTTGAGAAAAGTCATTATTGTGCTTCGCACTACTTTTATAACATTAATCACCATTAATCTAACATTAATCTCTCATTAATGCCTTTGCTCTCGTATATATATGCTCAAAAACATCATCAGAGATAGATTAATGAAAGATTAATGTTAGATTAATGGTGATTAATGTAGAAAGATAAAAGCAACAAATATTGTTGGTATTCTCAAAATATTTTTGTTTGAGTATTATACTGGCAAGAGACAGCGTTAATGAGATATTAATGTCTTATTAAATGGGGATTAATGTTGAAATAAACTCCACGAAGTACGATAATCGCTATCTTATATGGTACTTCCATTCGGTTATATCAGCGTAGCTGCATTATGGAGCCGAGGTTTCCAACCTCGGTATGAAGAACATAACTTACGGTAAAAGACATATTAACAGTCTAACCGAGGTTAAAAACCTCGGCTCCATATCTTAACGCCCATTCTGCAATCACTATCTCATCACACTACGAAAGCTATCTAATCACATTGCGAAAGCTATCTAATCGCACTGCGAAAGCTATGTGTTCGTAATGCCCATAATATGTCATTCTCAGAAGAGAACTTATTTACCACTTCTTCATTCAAGACATAGTGCTATAAAAAAGGGAACCGACCATAGGGAGAAGCACTCTTTGCTGAAGCGCGACTACCAATGGTCGGTTGTTGTATAAACTCGATATAGATTTAGTAAAGTAAGGTAATGGTTCTTAGGTCTTTTTTTTTGAATTGTTGTAAGGTTATTGTTTTATATTGTAGTTTTTATTAGGATTTCATTTGGTTAGTTGTTTTTTCTCTCCCCATATTAACTATATTACCGTCACCTAACCTAAGTAACATGTCAGAGCTTCTACTGCTTAGAAGCATCGGCAGCGTCTGCTTGCACGTCTTCCTCCACGCCTTGACACTTCTCTGCACTTGTAGCACCGAAGTTGTTGAGTTTCATTACTACATAATAGAACTCTTCATTACTGTCGTCTGGCGATCCTACGCTTACTATGAAACTTAGGTTATTGCCTTCAGCCTTTTCTAAATTCATGCCTAACAGCACTCCATGTTCCTTAAACTGCGACGGCAATACTGGCGTGAAGTTTGCCTTAGTAAATGTCTTCTTGAAGAATACCGTGCCATCGTTTCTATACACCGTTAGCTGAATAGTGTTGTCATGATACTTCACCCCATGGTTTTCTACCATCGCGAGAGAGTCATTGGCAGTTCTAATTATGCTATATGTGTATTGAGCGTCGCCTACCCATTTTACTGTCCCTTTACGTTCATCTTTCGACATACGCTGTGGCGTATTCTGTGGTTTCTCTACTATCTTCTCTACTATGATGTCTTCTGTCTGCTTCTGCTCTTTCTTGCATGAGACAACAGACAGCGTCAGCATTACGATAAGAAGTATAGTAGAACGATTTATCTTCACGAAATCAGTCATTTCTCTTTGCAACACGCTTTTGTATGATGGTCTGACATGCCGTTCACACTATGTGTTCTGTATGCCAGACCCTCACAGACTTACTTTGTAGCACGCTCGATATACTTGTCTATATCTTGCGCTGCGCTACTATTTACATACTTGGTCTTTATCTCCTTGTATATCTCCAACGCCTCGTCTGTCTTGTTCTGGCTTTCGAGCAAACGTGCAGCCTGAATAAGGAATGTAGGAGCCAAGCTATTGTTTACACCGTCAGCAGCCTCGCTGTCTGCCATCTTAGCTGCCTTCTTCAGTGTAGCGATAGCCTTGTCGATGTCGCCTGTGTGTGCGTAAGCGTTGCCTAAAGCTGCTGTTGCAGCTGGGCTTATCATAGCGTCGTCTTGAGCTGAGAAACCGTCAAGATACTTTACAGCGTCCTGCCACTTGCCCATATTGGCGTAACAAAGTCCTGCGTAGAGCTTAGCGAGATTGGCAGCGTCTGTACCACTATAGTTCTCTGCTACGGCAAGGAAACCTTCTTGAGTTTTGTCTCCATTAAGTGCCTTCTGATAATCTGTCTGACCAAAAGCTTCTTGCGCCTTTGCCAAAGCGGTAGACGCCTTTTCTTCGCGCGGACCAGCTATAACGGTGTTATACAGTACCGCACCCAAAATGATGACAACTACAGCTACTACAGCAATGACTACCTGTTTGCGGTACTTGTCTAAAAATGCTGTCTTCTCGCCAGAGACTGAGAGTGACGCATTTGTTTTCTCGATTGATTCTTGTTTTGCCATTTATATTATTTGTTTTCGTTTTAGTTTTTAGACTTCAGTTATTTTTAACGTTTCCGCCAACAACTGCGCTGCAAAGGTAGTATTTTTTTTCGAGAAAAAAGAAATATTAGCTTATTTTTTACATTTATGTACTCACGCATTGACGTTTTTGAAAACATTTGTGTAATTTTGCAGTATATTTCTTGTGACTATTATGGGGTCACTATGTCAACTACTAATTAAAGTATTATTACTAAGATGAAACATCTGCTGCCTATCATGGCTCTAATAGCATTGCCTGCCACTGCCGAAACTAACTCGGAACAGGACTTAAACACTGACAAGACTGAACTAACTGAGGAATTTTCTTCTGACGAAAGACTGGAAGAAGGTATTATTACACACTACATCAATAGTGCTATCGCTTCCAGCATGAAGAAGATTGATGACACAGAGACGATGACATACGGACGTAAGGTTACGGACTTTGTTACTCCGCCTAAGTTTGGTGGATATTTCATCGGGAAGTATGCCTACACTGATAAGGACGACGCGCACTCAGGAACGGGATTCAGCCAGAGACTGATAAGGATGTATGTTGACGGTAGAATACTGAAGGACTTTGCATATCGCATACAGGTTCAGACCAACAACTCATCGTTTCACATGAAGGACTTTTTCTTAGAGTGGCAGAAATACAAGGAGCTGCGCGTAAAGGCAGGTCAGTTTAAGCGTGCCTTCGGTTTTGAAAATCCTATGAATCCGTGGGATGTGGGTGCAGGAGATTATGCGCAGCTTACGCAGAAGTTGGCTGGATATAACGACTACATCGGTGAGGAGACAACAAGTAATGGCGGTCGTGACCAGGGCATACAGGTTCAAGGTGACTTGTTTCCTACCGCTAAGGACGGGCATAGATTGCTGCACTATCAGGTGATGGTGGCTAACGGACAGGGCATTAACTCTTCGGACGCTGACTCAAGGAAGGATGTTCTTGCCACATTACAAGTGCAACCTGTGCAGGGCTTATACATTGGAGTGTTCGGTTGGACTGGTAGCTTTACCACCAAAGGCATAACGGTTAACCGCAACAGATACTTGATTGGAGCAAAATATGACAAGAACGACTGGACGGTGCGTGCAGAATACGCTCACTCTTCTGGTCACAAGGTGAAGGATTTTACAAAAAATGAGGATAACACATATACCGTTAGCGGTAATGGAAGGGCTGACGCATGGTACGCCACAGTAGGGGTGCCGTGTACACCATGGCTCAAGACATACGTGAAATATGATGTCTATCGTGATGATGCCTCTTGGAACACCACGAAGTCTATATACTCTGTATGCCCTAACTTCCAGCTTCACAAGAACCTTATGTTCCAGATTCAATACAACTATGTGCACGACCGCACCTTGGCTGCTAAGAATCAGAAGACGAACTACAGCGAGCTGTGGGCTGAAATGTACGTAAGATTCTAAATGCAAACACGACTTAGTGACGGTGAAAAAATAAATTGGTATAATTTATGTCATAGATTTTTGAGATAGTTTGGAGACATGAAGATGGAGCA
>CAKQDQ010000008.1 GCA_934229335.1 uncultured Prevotella sp. | reverse complement strand
GTTCAGAAGGACGGCATACTGGGACCTAACCGTGTTGGCGAAAGGGTTAAGGTGATGAAGTGCCCCAAGACGGGGGAATACGTTATGCTGATGCATGCTGATAATATGCAATATAAGGACCCTCACATCGGTATTGCTACGTGTAAGACTATCAATGGCAACTATAAGCTGAGGGGAACGCTTCAATATAAAGGTCAACCTATAAAGCGATGGGACATGGGAGTGTTTCAAGATGAGGACGGAAGAGGGTATCTTCTTATTCATCACGGACCGATATACCGCCTGAGTGACGACTATCTCAGTGTAGACACTATGGTGGCTAACATCAAGGGAATGGGCGAATCGCCTGCCATGTTCAAGAAAAACGGAAGGTATTTCCTGCTTACTTCCAACCTTACCAGTTGGGAACGTAATGACAATTACTATTTTACGGCAGAGAACATAGACGGTCCTTGGGTAAAACGGGGACTGTTTTGCCCTGAAGGTACATTGACATGGAACTCGCAAAGCACTTTTGTCTTGACGCTACCTGACGGCACTCCAATGTATATGGGCGACAGATGGTCTTATCCTCATCAAGGGTCTGCTGCCACTTATGTATGGCTACCGATGCTCGTTGACGGTGATAGCATCAGTATTCCAGAGTATAAGGAGGCATGGGACGCTGAAAGCATGGTGAGCGTAGACCTCGCCAACATTGCGAAGAGAAAAGAACCGCTTACATTCCACTCCAATAAGAAGGGCGAATATGCGGAGATAGGGTTCCGAGGACAGCGAATTGCCATCTTAGGAAAGACGAACAAGCAGGGCGGATATGCCAATGTTAAGATATATAACAAACGTGGCAAGGTTGTGTTTAGCACACTCATTGACTTCTACAGTAAGCAACCAGCGGAGGGAGTACGCTTCGTTAGTCCCACGTTACCAATGGGAAAATACACGCTAAGGGTGACAACGACAGGCGAAAACAGTACGTGGACGGACAAGACGAAGAGGGTTTACGGAGCTAATGACTACTTCGTACACACTACATACATTTATATTCTGTAAGAAAGAAGATGGCTATTAAACTAAAAAATGTCCGCTCCAACCAATCTCTTGTTGGCAAAAGCCACTGGTGGGGGGCACCAGATTTACCTAAGGAGGTGCCCTACCCCTGCGTAAAAGTACAAGACAAAGACGGCGACTACATGGAACCGCTGACCTTTATCTGCCAAATTCGTTGTAGGGATATTGCCTCATTGGACAGCGAAGGTATCTTGCCACATACAGGAATGTTATACTTCTTCGCCCCGATTAACTACTTTCTGGGCGAGCATGACACACCAATAGACTATCATGAGTCTCCTGTCGTGGTATATTCTGAACAAGAAGACAACCTTACTCCATACGAATTACACTGGGAGGGCACTACCGAGAGTGTGTTCGCCACAGCCGAAGGGATGTCCTTTGAGCATATATCAGGACATGAGACCGATGGGCACGCCATGCTTTCTATTCCCTACATGGACGAGATACAGTCCACATACCCAGACCACATCGCTCTTCTTCAGATAGACGAGGAGGACGATTGGAACCTGCGTTTCTACGACTGCGGCATGTACTTCATCATGATCGAGCGTAACGCACTTGCCAATCGTGAATGGGGTAAAGCCGTAGGAGCTTTATATTACAGTTGAAAAAGGTTCTGTAAGAAAACATTTAAGGCTGGTTCTAAAGGTTATTACTTACGTAATCACGACCTTTTGAACCAGCCTTAACTATTTATGCAAACTGCAACTGCATATTGTTCTCTCTTGCAAGACGCCTCATATTAATAAGTGCGTAACGCATTCTACCGAGGCTTGTATTGATACTCACCCCCGTAAGCTCCGCTATCTCCTTGAAAGAATAGTCTTGATAGAAGCGCATCCGTACCACTTCACGCTGCGACTCTGGCAAGAACTTCATCAGAGTGCGTACATCAGACAACACTTGCTTATTGCTCATAATGTCCTCTTTCGACGTTTCCATCAACTGGACATCACTCATTTGCGCTATTGTCATATCGTCGACACTTGTATCAACGAGGTTCTTCGTGCGTTGCCTTCTATACCAATCCATTATAACATTATGCGCAATGCGTATCAACCACGCATTGAACTTACCGGAAGTAACATACTTCCCGTCCCGAATCTTTGTTATAGCCTTCAGGAATGTTTCTTGAAAGATGTCATTAGCCACCTCTTCGTTGTGTACAATAAATATGATATACGAGAAGATACCATTCTGAGTGCGTGCCAATAATTCATCGAACGCACGGTTACTACCATGTACATACAGCTGTACCAACTCTTCGTCTGAACACTGAGTGAGTGTATTCATTTTCTTAATCTTTTAGTTAAGTAAAGGTGTATCGATAGGCTAACGTTTTATTAATGTATTTATTTAATCCGATTTTTATATATTTACGGCTTGAATTGTGCAAAGTTATGACTTAGAAGTGAATCATGCAAAAATATTAACATCTTTTATTTATTTTTGAATGTAACCTCATCTACCGCAGGAATGTCAAGCACACTCTGCACAATAGTTTGCAGTTCACTGTAGCTATGCACCATGAAGTCGATATGGCAGGTTACTATTTCCTCTTCTGTTATTGTGTGAAGCTCGTTGATACTAAGGTGAAGCTTGTTTGATATACTGTCAATAATATCGCTTAACAAATGCTGTCTGTCTACAGCCTTAGCAGTAAGGCTGGCGGAGAACAGCACGTTGGCATCTTCTTTGTAATCCACTGGCACTATGCTGTCACCGAAACGAGAAGCTAAACTGATAGCATCAGCGCAGTCACGCCTGTGTACTTCAATCGTGCCATCAGCGTTTTTGAATCCTATTACCTCCTCTCCCGGTATAGGGTTGCACACTGGACACCTTGCAAACTGCGGTTTAGGCGCGTGCTCAAGATACATATGAATGTTCTTTAGTGCCTTATATGACTTTGCGTATCTTACCCAATCGCTCTGCGGCCACGAATGAGGATCAGTGCCAATCTCCACACTGTCGCCTCTCTTCAGTATTGTCTTTACCGACGCGAGATGCCCGTTTATCTTGGCATACTTGGCATGCATGCCCACCTCTGTGTGTATTTCAAATGCGAAATCAATAGCACTGGAGTTCTTGGGCAGCTTCAACGCCTTACCCTCTGGGGTATAAACGCGAATATCATCATTATAGAACGAAGCGCGAACTGACTCTATAAAGAAGTCGGCACCCTCGTTACTGTTCTTCGCTACGTCCTTCAACACGCTGCGGAAACGCTCTAACCACTCGTAGATTACCTGGTCACTCTTTCCTGCCTCAAGCATATAGCCGAGGTGTGACTTCTTGGTCATGCGTTCAGACTGTATGTGTATTTCTTCCCACACACCGTAGTCAGAGAGCAACTGCGTATGGAAGCTTTGGTAACCGTTCTGCTTAGGTTGGTCTACATAGTTGATAATAGAGTTTGGACGCTCCTTGAAGTTGTCGGTAAGCAATGAATATATGTTAAGGCACATATTCTTTTCAGACACGTATACATCTTCAGGAAAGACGATTCTTGTAAAATGTCGACCTTCAAGATGTTCATAATCCACCTTCTGAGTGTTTATTCTTCTCCATATATTATATGGTTGTTTGTAGGCCACTTCCCTGCGATAGCGTATGCCGTGCGACGTCAATATGTCGTCAATCTTATCTTCAAACGCCTTTAGCCTTACCTTATCGCGCTCTTTGTCCTGCTCTATCATTTGCAGAATCTTCTCGTATATCTGTGGGCAACGGAAGCGGAAGGAGAGGTTTTCCAACTCTATCTTGATGGTATAGAACCCTAATCTGTTAGCGAGCGGTGCGTAGAAGTAGTCTGTCTCGCCCGCTATCTTCATCTGTTTGTCTGGTCTCATAGAGTCAAGCGTGCGCATATTGTGCAGTCTATCCGCCAACTTTATGAGTATTGCTCTTATATCGTAATGCACAGAGTCGAGCATTTGCTTGAAGTTATCAAGCTGCTTCGACATTGCATACTTTTTCTTCGGCTGCTTAGTTACTACCTTTACGAGGAACGCTACATCGTATCCGAAGAGCTCGCGTATCTTTTCGTTAGTACAAGGAGTATCTTCCACTACATCATGGAGGAAGGCAGCGCACACTGGTTGTGCTCCGAGCTGTAACTCTTCTGCTATAATCTTTGCTACTGCGATAGGATGAATGATGTACGGTTCGCCTGTTTTGCGGCGTTGATTTTTATGCGCTTCATACGCGAAGTTAAAGGCATCTTTCATCATTTGCATTTCGCTCAACGAAGAGCGGCCTTCCATTGCGGAGAAGACCTCCCCTGCCCTACGACGAATCTCGTCTTCTGTTATCTCGATGTTACACATAAGTCACCTCCTGAAGTTGTTACTGTTACAATAATAAGAGATTCTATACCGTACTTTCAGTCATTAAAATAAAATATAGAATATTTTGCAAATATAGCTAAAAAATATTGTTCTGCAAAATTTTACTAACACTTTCTATAAAATTATTAATAATTTGTTACGTTTCGTTAGTAAATCACTTCATTCATAACTACATCGCTTTCTTCTGTGGGCACTTCGTCTATCAACTGAAAGGGGAAGCACACGCCTATGCGGTACGCGTCTGGCAACTGTGCGAGGAATCTGTCATAGTATCCTTTTCCTCGTCCTAAGCGGTGTCCTTCACGGTCGAACGCCATTCCTGGCACTACTGCCACCAGGCCTTTCTCCGCTTCTTTCGCCTTGTCGTCAAGGTGGCGTAAGGTCTCTATCTCTATGTTTGCTCCCGTTGGTTCAAGTATTCCGAAGGCTCCTTTCGTCATGTCTGCAACCGAGGTAAAACGGTGTACGGTCATCATAGTATCGCTTACCACCTTCGGCAGGAGTACTGTCTTACCCATTTTCGCCAGTGTTGTCACTACGTTATCGCAGCATACTTCATCGGGTAAAGCCCAATAGAGCAGCACTACCTGTGCGTTGAGCACCTGAGGATGCTTTAACAGTTTAGCGCACAATGCTTGCGACAACGTTTTTAGCTCTGCTCTGTCATGTTGAGACTTCTCTTGTCTCATTTGTTTTCGTATGTCTTTCTTTGCAATCATGGTGCAAAAGTAATTATTTTTCGTGAATTAACGAAGTAGCGGAAGATTCTTTTTCAACTGTAAAAAAAAGTAAACAGCGGGAAAATATCGGCATTTCGTCCATACTGTTATTCTTTTTTTGACCAAGAAAGCTTAAATTTTGCCTTTCATGATTGTTAACCTTTGGTTGAAAAAAGAAAAAAAAGTAATTTTGCAAACGTTGAAAGTGATTAACAAAACAATATAAACAGCAATGAGAAAAAGTCTTTTTATCGCACTGTTAGCCTCTCTTTCTTTGGGCAATGCAATCTCTGCCGACGCTAAGACGTGGACCATGGAGGAGTGCCTACAGTATGCTATGGACAACAACATCACGCTGCAAAGGGCAAAACTGACTAAGTTGTCAGCAGCGGAAGACACAAAATTGTCTAAGGCGCAGTTGTTGCCATCGCTGAATTTCTCTACCAGTCAAAACGTGAACTACACTCCGTGGCAGAAGAGCGGTGTAGCAACGGTGACCGATGGTAAGGTAGAATCGAGCATCGACAAGGTGTCTTACAACGGTCAATACACCGTTAGCGCAAACTGGACAGTATGGAACGGCAACCGTAACCGCAACCAAGTGAAGCTGAACTCTATTGCGGAGCAGCAGGCTGAGATGGACAGCGTAACGTCTGCACGTAACATTGAGGAACAGATAGCGCAACTCTACATTCAGATTCTCTACACCAAGGAGGCGATTAACGTTAACAAGGCTACGCTTGAGGCTGCCAAGCTTAACGAGAACCGCGGCAAACAGATGTACGAAGTGGGTCAGATGAGTAAGGCGGACTTCTCTCAACTTACTGCGCAGAGAGCACAGGATGAATATAACGTGGTGCAGGCTGAAAGCCAAGCACGTTCGTACACCCGACAGTTGAAGGAGTTGTTGCAGATTACTAACGATGATGCCTTCGACGTAGCATCACCAGAGATGACCGACGGCATGGCTCTGCAATCTATTCCGAGCATGACGAGTGTGTACAGCGAAGCACTTGATAATCGTCCAGAACTGAAGCGTGCGTTGCTCAGCGTGCAGAGTGCAGAACTGCAAGGCAAGATAGCTAAGGCGCAACGACTGCCTACAGTGAGCCTCAACGCATCGGTTGGCACGAGCACCAACAGCCTTAACTCTGACGGATGGGCATCGCAGATGAAGACGAATCTGCGCACTGGGGCTGGCGTTACGGTCAGTGTACCTATCTTTGACCAACGCTCTACTCGCACCGCTATTAACAAGGCGAACATTCAGAAGCAAGAGGCTCTGCTCGACATTCGCGACAAGCAGACATCGCTTTACAGCACTATAGAGAACTATTGGATTCAAGCTGGCAACTACCAAAACCAGTACAAGGCGGCAAAGGTTAGCACGGAGAGCGCGAAAGACAGTTACGACCTGCTCTCTGAACAGTTTGCCGTGGGTCTGAAGAATATCTCTGAACTGCAAGACGGCAAGACTCGTCTGCTCTCAGCGCAGCAAAGTGAGTTGCAGTCTAAGTACATGACCATTCTCAACCTCAAGATGCTTGAGTTCTACAAGAAGAAATAAATCTATCAACTTAGTATATATACCACCTTATTTATATAAACTATAACGATGAAAAAGAAAATATACATTGCAATAGCAATAGTGGCGGTGATAGGCATTGCCACATGGCTCCTCTCTGGAGGCAAGAAAGAAAACACGGTAACTTATAATACCGCGAAGGCGGAGACAAAGGATATCACCACCAGTGTCACCGCAACGGGTACGTTAGAGCCTGTAACGAGCGTCACGGTAGGTACGCAGGTGAGCGGTATTGTGGCTCACCTCTATGTGGACTATAACAGCGTTGTGAAGAAGGGACAGGTGATTGCTGAACTCGACAAGACTAACCTGCTCAGCGAATTAGCTTCTGCTAAGGCGCAACTCTCTTCTGCTAAGAGTTCGCTGAGCTACCAGAAGGCAAACTTTGACCGCTACAAGACATTGTATAACAAGGGACTTGTCTCTGCCAACGACTACGAACAGGCGCGCCTTACCTACGACCAGGCTTTGCAAAGCGTACGTACTGCAACTGAGAACGTGAAGAAGGCGGAGACTAACCTCGGCTACGCTACTATCACTTCTCCTATCGATGGCATTGTGCTCTCTAAGTCTGTAGAAGAGGGTCAGACCGTGGCGGCTTCGTTCAACACACCTGAACTCTTCACCATAGCACAGGACTTGACAAAGATGCAGGTTATTGCCGACATCGACGAGGCTGACATTGGCGAGGTACGACAGGGTGCACGCGTAGAGTTTACGGTTGACGCTTACCCTGACGACACCTTCACGGGTCAGGTGACTCAGGTAAGACAGGTGGCTACTACGGAGAGTAACGTCGTGACTTACGAGGTGGTTATCTCTGCACAGAACAATGACCTCAAACTGAAACCTGGTCTTACAGCCAACGTTACCATCTTCACCAAGGAGGCTAAAAATGTGCTCAGCGTTCCTACCAAGGCACTGCAGTTCACTCCTAACGAGAAGATGCTGACGAAGGAGCAGAGCATTCAGGACTGCCAAGGCAAGAATAAGGTTTGGGTTTTAGAGAATAACGTGTTCCGCGCTATCCCTGTTACTACGGGTATCACTAACGGTACCTTGACTGAGATTAAGGGAGGACTGAAGGCAGGACAGCAGGTTGTGACAGACTTTAACCTGGCTACCGAAGGCGGTGAGGCTGACGCTAAGGGCAATGATAACCCCTTCATGCCAAAACCACCATCAAGCAAGAAGGATAAGAAGAACTAATAAGAGGAGACTAATGACTATGGAGAAGGATAATAACAACGCCGCTGCTACCAACAAAGAGGCACGCAAGGTCGTGATAGAACTCGACAATGTGCGTCGCGAATTCAAGGTCGGCTCTGAAACGGTGAAGGCTCTCCGCGGTGTCTCGTTCAAGATATACGAGGGTGAGTTTGTGACCATAATGGGAACGTCAGGCTCTGGTAAGTCTACTCTGCTTAACCAGTTAGGCTGTCTCGACACTCCTACATCGGGAGAGTATTACCTCGATGGTGTGTCGGTGCGCAAAATGTCGAAGAGTCAGCGTGCTAAGTTGCGCAATCGCAAGATTGGCTTCGTGTTTCAGAACTACAACCTGCTTGCCAAGACTACCTCTGTAGAGAACGTAGAACTGCCGCTTATGTACAACTCGCAGTATAATGCCGCTCAAAGGCGTGAGGCTGCGGTGAAGGCTCTTGAGGCTGTGGGACTGGCAAACAGACTGTATCACAAATCAAACCAGATGTCGGGTGGACAGATGCAGCGTGTGGCGATTGCCAGAGCGTTGGTAAATAACCCTGCGGTGATACTTGCCGATGAGGCTACGGGTAACCTCGACACTCGCACTTCCTTTGAGATGCTGGTGCTGTTCCAGAAGTTGTACAGCGAGGGCAGAACGATTATCTTCGTTACTCACAACCCTGAGATAGCGCAATACTCTTCACGTAACATCATGCTACGCGACGGTAAGATACGCGAAGACGTGGAGAACCATAACATTCTCTCTGCTGCCGAGGCTCTCGCTGCACTGCCAGCACCGCAGGATGATTAATCATAAACATTGGCGTAGTCGCTAAGGGCTGATTGGCTTACAGACTGTAAGTTTTACGACCTGTTTTACTTACAATTTTTGGAGCAACATTGTTCCACTACGATTTGATAGCTTTCGCACCACGATTTGCACCAAATCGCACTGCGAAAGCACCGTAATCGTATCGCGATTTGATAGCTTTCAGATTGTAAGTAGCACTACATTGTCAGCTATCACCTTAACGACTACACAACCAACCTATCTAACGAGAAGATTATATGAATTTCATAAACCTAATGAAGGTTGCTCTAAGAGCAATAGCGAACAATAAGTTCCGCTCCTTCCTCTCCATGCTTGGCATCATCATTGGCGTGGCTGCGGTCATCGTTATGATGGCGATAGGACAAGGTTCTAAGGAGTCTATCCGCGAGAACTTGTCGCAGATGGGTACCAATATCATCATGATTCGACCTGGTGCCGATATGCGTGGAGGTATCAGACAGGACCCATCGGCTATGCAAACGCTGAAGGTTGACGACTACCAGAAAATGAAGGATGAGGCAAAGTACATTACGTACATCTCTCCTGAGGTCTCTGCCAGCGGACAGTGTATTAACGGTAATAACAACACCTCTACTACCATGTATGGCGAAACGGGCGAATATCTCGACATCAAGCAATGGGAGATTACCAGCGGAGGTATGTTTACCGACGAAGACGTGAAGAAGAGTGCTAAGGTATGCTTGGTGGGTAAAACCGTGGTTGACGAGCTTTTCCCTAACGGTCAAGACCCTGTTGGCAAAATTGTGCGTTTCAAGAGTATTCCGTTCCGTATCATTGGTGTGCTGAAGAGTAAAGGTTATAATAGCTTCGGAATGGACCAAGACAACCTCATCATTGCTCCTTACACCACCGTTATGAAACGACTTACAGCGCAGACGTACCTCTCAAGCATTAACTGTTCTGCCATTTCTGAGGAGATGACGGATGATGCCATCGACGAACTGACCACTATTCTGCGCCAACAGCATAAGCTGAAGGACGATGCTGACGACGATTTCACCATTCGTTCTCAGCAGGAGATGATGGAGACAATGTCGTCTACAATGGACACTGTGACGATAATACTTGTAGTAGCTGCGGCATTCTCACTGCTCGTTGCGGGCATCGGTATCATGAATATCATGCTGGTGAGCGTGACGGAGCGCACTAAAGAGATTGGTCTGCGTATGGCTGTAGGTGCCCGTGGCATTGACATCAGCAACCAGTTCCTTATCGAGTCTATCATAATATCGCTGACGGGCGGTGCCTTAGGCATACTGTTGGGCGTGTCGCTGGCTGAAGCAGCCAACCTGCTGTTTAAGTTGCCTACGTCTGTTCCTATGTGGAGCATAGTGGTATCGTTCATCGTCTGCACCATCATCGGTGTAGGATTCGGTTACTTCCCTGCTCGTAAGGCGGCGAGAATGGATCCGATAGAAGCTATTAGATATGAATAAACAATCATGCGATGAATAAGAAAATCATCATAACATGCATTTTACTTGTTCTCCTTCTCCCAATAACGTTCTTGGGACCGAGGGAGAACATTTCCGTTACGGCTTACCTACTGAAGAGTGTGTTGCCTATTATCATGGTGGCAGCTTTCGCTATTAACTACTACAAATTGATTCCGAAGGCTATGAAACGTAACGGCAAGCATAGCCTCATGCTTTCAAACATTATTGTCATTACGCTATGTTGCCTCACGCTTTTTGCCTCACACCACTTTGAAGCTGAACAATACCGCAATGAGAAAGAAAAGACTGAGAAGACTAATGATAAGCCGCGAAATGAAGAAAACACTGGAAACCGCGAAAAGAAGCACCATAGTGTTGTAGCTTTCTGGATTTCAGCGTCTATCATTGACACCTTCATCGTCTCTCTCGCCATATTTGTTGCCTATGCTATGCGCTCTAACGAGCATATCAATGCTCTTGAACGACAGCAGAAGGAAGCGGAGATGGCACGACAGAAGGCAGAGCTGAAGGGACTGCGAAATCAAATCTCACCACACTTCCTGCTCAATACACTCAACAATATCTATGCTCTCGCCGCCATTGATGCCAGCAGAACTCAGGCTGCGGTGATGCAACTGTCACAGTTGTTGCGACACACGCTATACGATAACCAGCAGGAGACGGTGACACTGCTGTCTGAGGCGAAGTTTATATCATCGTACATCAACCTCATGAAACTGCGTATGACGTCAAACGTGCATATTGAAACGAACATCTCCGTAGCGGAAACGTCACACACTATGGTGGCTCCCCTACTCTTCATATCACTTGTCGAGAACGCTTTTAAGCACGGGGTAGCTGCCACTGGCGATAGCTTCATCAGTATAGCTCTGTATGAAGACGCTGGCAATATTGTTTGCGACATCAGCAATTCTAACAACCCTAAGACGCAATCTGACCGTTCGGGGCACGGCATTGGACTGCAACTCGTACAGCAACGCCTTGACGCCGTATATGGTAATAGATATACTTGGACGAAGGGCGTGGACGAAAATAACGTGTATCACTCAAAGATAGTGATTGGTGTTTAAGGCTTTTATTGTTTGGCGGTTGGGGAGTTTTGCTGTTAGACCTATGCAATATAAAACGGCAAAACCGCCAAACAGCCATATAACGAAAACACAATACGACTAAAACACAATACGACAAAACCACTAAACGACTTAATAAACATGACTTGTGCAATAATTGATGACGAGCCTTTGGCAGCTGAGCTGCTCGCTTCGTATACTAAGAAAATACCGTTTCTGGAACTTGTTGGTACATACAATAGTGCTATTGACGCCATGAAACTAATAAGGAAGAACCCTGTTGACTTGTTATTTCTCGACATACAGATGCCAGAACTGTCAGGGTTGGAGTTCGCGACGATACTGTCTCCGAAGACCATGATTGTCTTCACTACTGCTTTTGATCGCTATGCTGTAGAGAGTTACAAGGTTAACACGGTGGACTATCTGCTGAAACCTATCTCTTACGAGGCGTTTCTTCAGGCGGCCAACAAGGCACTACAGAAGTTAGAGACAAGGAACACACAGAATAGTGACATCAATCATGACCGGTTCTTCTTCGTTAAGAGTGATTACAAACAGGTTAGGATTAACATTGACGACATCGTTTACATTGAGGGCGTGAAGGATTATGTTAAGATTTGGCTTGACAATCCTGCGCGTAATGTTAGCACTCTAATGAACATGAAAGCTCTGGAGAACTTCCTTCCTCAACCACAATTTCTGAGAGTGCATCGTTCTTACATCGTTAACACAAAGAAAATTCAGCTTATTGACCGACAACGTATCATCTTTGGCGATGTCATCATTCCTATCGCTGACAGTAGTAAAGATGCTATTGCGGAATATATCAGCAAGCATACTATAGAGTAATGCTATAAATTGCCCGTGGATTGATAAGCATTACGCACATAATACAATATTAGCAACAATATACATTACGTTATTCTTGCCTACAAATTATAAATAATCATTTCTACAGCTTCATTTAACTCCTGTAGATATATAAAAAAAGACTCCCTATTGCAACACCTGCAATAGGGAGTCTTTTATTCGTTTATTTCTTAGAATGTGAGTCTGAAGCCAAATCTTACACCGTGTTTTGTTGCGGTAGGAAGATTTAGATACGTCAGTCTTCTTACATATTCTACGGACAAGAACTTAAAGATGTTGGTGATACCGAGACGGAACTCCATGTAAGGGTTCTTTGGATCCATCACATAACAGCCCGCTGGGAAGTTCATTAACGTTGCGTTGCCAATGTTAGAAGCTGCTGTTGGGTCGTTCTTCTCTGACAATCCACCGTAGAGAATGTTGAAACCTATAAGCTCACGCCACTGCATATGCTTTATGAATGGTATGCGATTGAAGAGCTTTCCGTTGGCATTCCACTCTAATGAGAGCGAAGCATACTTGTCATTGAGGAACTCCATGTTGTTTATCAACTCGAAGGTCTCTGGCTGCCAGATGTAAGACAGGTTGGCGGCAGGAGCTATAAGCAATGGGAATGGCACCTGACTCCACTGTACTCCACCCTTCAAGAAACAGTCAATCTTACCCCAACTGTTCATCCAAATACGTTTGTAGATTGACGCTTCTGTTACGTGGTAACCGTAATCACCACCCATCACGTCCTTCAAACCTATGGTATGCTTCAACTTAAATATCGGTGCATCGCGGTTTGTAGGGAACCTGCGCTGCTTAGAGTTGATGTATGACTGTCCTGGTGAATAGACTAACTGAAGGTATAGCTCTGTTGTGCGATACTTACCTTGGTCGCCTTCTGGCAACATAGTGCCTAAATTCTCGAACTTCCAGTCGCCTACAGCTCTGTTACTCTCAAACTTTACACCTCCGAAGATACCGAAGCCCCACTCCTCTTCACGCTCAAAGTCAATGGTCTGACGATGATAGTACGACATCTTCTCTACCTTGCTCCAACGTAATGAGGCAAAGAGGTTATCCTTATCTACATTCTTAAATTTGTCTGACGGAGAGTTAATGTCGTATGATGCACCTACTATGATGTTACGCTTTGGATACTCATCTGGCGAATAAGCCTTCTTATTGAAAGAGTATGTGAATGTACCACCCCAATAGTTATTCTTGGTATCGAAGCCGTGTGCAGCGTATCCTTTTAAGAATACGTGTGGGTTAAGGCTGGCAGTGGTCTGCGCTGACATTCTCAACCTAAAGCCATCGATGTCGTTTGACGATACCATTGAGTTGATAGGACCTATATCTACCTTGCTTGGTTTGCCTGCTTTAGACGTCTCTACGTAGTTTTCCATAACTGCTTTCATTCCAGTTATGAGCCAACCAAATCCTTTTATGCTCTTGATACCTTTGAGAAACTTGTCCATACCTTCCTCGCCAGTTGTCAATCCCACCTCTCTGTTGTCGGTCCAATAGTCTGTATTGCGCATCTCCGAGTATGGATCACGCTTCTCTTTCGCCTTACCTCTAAATATCTTAGGGTCTATTGGGTCAAAGGAATAGTCGTTACGCCGCGACACTCTCGACACAAGGAAATTGGTATTCTTACCTGCTATGGTCATCTCTACGAGCATATCGTTGGTTGACAGCACCCAATCTCCGCTGGGTAAACGCAGATATTCCTGCTCGATAGCCATATTCTTGACGAAGTTTACATCAGAACGCGAGGGAATACTAAGGTGTACTTTCTTTACGTGTAGCGTAGAGTCTTTTAGTATATAAAGGTCTCCTCTGAAGCCGAAATCTTGCTGGTTGTTGGGCAAAAACGACACTTGTATGCACGAATCACCGTCTACTTGCAGCGTGTCTACTATGTAATAGCGATAGAATCCTATCGCTTGCTTACCTATTGGCGATGTAAACGGAAACTGAAGCAGGCGTACTTGGTCATCATAAATATCCACTTCGCTGAACACTTCCTTTGCCATCGTGGTGAAAATGTCGCCTGTTTCTATCAGCTCATTAACGCCATACGACTTCTCTGCGTCAACATAGATACGCTCTTTTGAAGGATCTTTGCGGTAATACTTATGAAATATCTTCTCTGTTACAATGACTGGGAGAATGTTTTTACCCGTTATAGGGTTCTTTTCTACCTGTTCTTTCAACCAAGGTTTGCGTGCATAAGCTCCAGAATCGAGTGAAGCCTTGCTAATATCATTAAGTGATATCGTTATCTTCTCATAGTTACGATACTGGTAGAAGTCCTTATTGTCAAGGCTTGTCTGCTTCTTTGCGGCGATAACACGCTTCATTAGCTCTACAGCAGGATTGTCCTTACGCGAGTATTTCGACTTTTTGGACTTTATCATCACCTCATCCAAGTACTTAGACTCTGGCTTTAGCTTTACGTCTAAGACCTTGGGGGTTGACGATGTGACCTTTATCGTCTTAGACTTATAGCCTATCGCGGAGAAGGTTATTATCCAACCGTCGTGCCTTGCAATCTTATACACACCGTAGGCGTCACTGATTGCCGCCACATGATTACCTTTGTAAGAGATACTTGCAAACGGAATACTGTCTCCATTCTCTGCATCTATCACTGCACCATGTATCTGTGCCTTGCTGACTATTGCCACAAGACATACCACTATCAATAAAATTAATCTCTCAATCTTTACCACTGGATTTCTAACTTTATTACCTATTTTATTTCTTTACACTTTGTTTTTTCAACTGCAAAGTTACACATTAATTGCAATATAAAAGAAAACTATCTACACTTTTTTGAGTTTATTGTGCAAAAAATGACATAAAATAATACAAAAAGGACAAAAGAAACAGTGTTTTTTGCTTCTTTTGCCCTTTTGGCATGTTATCTTCGCCGATAAATATTTGTCTATTCCTCGTATTGTGTAGTGTCTTTTATTCCTGCATCGCGTAGTGCTTCACGTCTCTCTGTACACGTTCCACACTTTCCGCAGTGCTTTTCGCCTCCCTTATAGCACGACCATGTCTCACTATAATCAATGCCAAGAGCGGCTCCTTTACGTGCTATGTCGGTCTTGGAGATGTCGGTATACGGTGCGAAGATGTCTATACCATCATATGTTCCATTAGCGATAGCACTACTCATTGCCGTAACAAAGCCTGGACGACAGTCTGGATAGATGGCGTGATCGCCTGAATGATTTGCCAACATCACGTGTTTCAGACCGTTACTCTCTGCGAGTCCTGCCGCGATTGCAAGCATTATGCCATTGCGAAACGGTACTACTGTTGACTTCATATTATCGTCATCGTAGTGGCCTTCGGGTATTTCCTCGCCACCAATGAGCAGCGATGACTTAAAATATTGCTGCATGAAGTGCAACGGTATGATTATGTGTTTAATGCCAAGACGCTCACAATGCAATTTAGCAAAGGCTATCTCGCGCTCGTTATGTTTACTTCCGTAATCAAATGTTACTGCAAGTGCTATACGCTCCTTATAATCATAGAGCATGGTTACAGAGTCCATGCCTCCTGATACTATTATAATAGAGTCCTTCATATAGTGTTTTTTATTATGAATTATTAGTTATTGAACGTCCAAACTAATCCTGTTCGCATTACGCTACCATTGGTAGGATGATGCGGAGTGAGGAAATAGTTGTTGTTACCAGAACCTGAGTTTATGTGTGTCATCATGATAAAGAAACGACATTGCTTTAATTTGAAGTTCAGATAAGCATTAACTATCGGGTAGTTACCAGTCTTTGTCTTCACCGCTTCGTTCTCTTGCACAGCGTATTGTCCTAATTGTGGCAAATACTCTGGGGCATAATAGCTGCTGAACCAGTATGCGTCTGCGCCAAAATGTACCCTCAACACTTTTGCTATCTTAAAGTCAAGATAGAGGTTTGTCCATAGGTTTATAGCAGGGACTGGCAGTATGTCGCTGTCAGAACTTTTCTGAAAGGTAAGTCTGTTCTCCCAATGCAGCGGACCAGTTTTGAAGTTCTGTTCGAGCATTGCAGTGAAAAGGCTGATGTTTTTAGATGTCTGTCTGACGTCAGCGCTAAGGTTTGTCACCGTGGAAGAGGTTGGACGCGAATAGCTTTCAGCCAGATAGACATAGTTTTGCAGGTTGTCATACGCTACTCTTAGGCGTGTATTGGTCTTCGTATACGCGAATAGTCCCTCAAAATGCGTATGCATCTGCTTGTTTAGTCCATCATGATCCCACCAGAAATGTCTGGAGTGATAGTGCCTTTGCAGGAATGTGGGGTTCGTTAAATGGTATGATGCCTTCAACGCAACGGTGACAGTGTCCTTGAGGAACGGGAATTTTATGTCGCCATCTCCATCAACCTTTATGTCACCGATGTCTTCTCCTATCAATACTGTCTCTACTGTAGCTTTGTAGTGCAATTTATCGCCTGTCGACTTTATTATCTGTCCGCCAACGCTAAAGTTATGTTCGTTGTATGAGCTTGACGCGTTCATTCCTATTTCGGGCATAGAATAATGCCTTAGCTCGTGTCCAGCAAAGAGCTTTAGTCCCATAGGAACATACTTGTTAAGCCCTTCCATGAGAGCTACCGCAAAGCGATTGCGTATGGAGTAATATTTTATTTCATCGTAAATAGAATCTCCCCACGCTCTCTCGTTCAACGCTTGATACGTGTTGAGATAGTAATTCTCTGGGCTTCTGTACGCGATGTATGTTCTATCGTTAGTATCATAATTAAGATTATGGATAAAACTTGTCACTGGCACGTATATATCCTTCACCCATGACGTATCTTCCGCCTCTGTCTTTCGGCTCTGCATTATGCTGTCAGCGGCTTCTTTCGCCATTTGTTCCGCCTTTTTCCGTGCCTCGTCTCGGTCATTTCCAGTAGGGAGGTCACCTACTATCACCGCGTCATCAGGGCGACCAGACAGTCGTTTAGCAGGTTCTTTCGGCGTAGCTGTCTCTCCTTCTTTCGTTGTTTCAGCCTCAGCGTTCTCTTTCTTTGCCTTCAGAGCAAATCGTTTCGCCTCTTTCTCCTCTTCTGTCATAGGCACTTCCTTATGGAATCCTATATTGTAGCGATGAGAGAGTGTGGCATGAAAAGCGTCATTTCTGTTCCAGTTATCGGAGAGTATGGTAGGAATCTCGTTAGCGGAATACGTATCTGACTGTGCCTCAGGGTGCTTAATATAGTCGTCATCGGCTATACCTCCATTCTCAGTGTTCTTCATATGGTCAAAAGAGAGAATGAGGTGGGCCTGATACCTCTGCCCTATGTAGGCTCCCCACATGGTATAATCGAAATATGCTCCGTTTTGATTCTGATAGTAACCGCGTCCGTACAGGTAGTCAAACTTAAATCCGAACCCTGCTTCTTTGTTCACATTGGTAGCAAATAATGCCTTGAGGTGGTCTTCACCGTCTGTTTTGTCGCCACAACTGTTATAGTAAAGGTTTGTTATTGGCGACAGGGTGTTGGTGAATCTCAGCTCCGATGGTTTTGTAATAAAATATCCGTAAGGCTCAAGGAATGGCATTCTCGGAGAGAAATCACGGTCTGTAGCGATACGCGAGATACGTGGTGAGCCAAGGTTTCCCGTTGTATTATACTCTCCGTAAGGCCCTTCTGTGAATATAGAGTTCATTACAAGGTGTTGCGCTGTATCTGGAACCTGCGGTGTTATGTCGCCAAACATATCGTCGATGGTCCATACCTTTAATCCCTTAGGTACTTTCTTATGGTTTGATTTCAATGAATCGAGGGCACGATTGGGGTTGAATGTGTTGTCCGTCACGGTAAACCCATCCATACTATTGTCGTCAATCTGCGCTAACATGGCACAGACGTTAAGCAAGGTCACAAGGACTGTAACTACGAATCGTCTCATTTTTTGAATCGGAGCATGCACTCCGCCATCTTTATTGATACGGCTATTATTATCACTATTATGCCTTGGCGCATCTCTACGCCTTTTCCGAACACGCCACAATACATCAATGCTCCTACTATAGCGGTGAGCATAAACAGTATATTCAGCACCTGACGTATGTAGAAAACGGTGTCACGTACCTTGGGCGGCTTGGTGTGCCGTCTGGGGCGACGTGCAATCCCTTTGTCTTGCTGTTCGTCTTCCATGTGTACCGATGTATAATTCTCTTCTATTCCCATTGTTTACAAAATACTTCATGCACCTGTTTTCTTTCTCGCAGGTGCATGATATACGACAGGCGTAAGTGTTAATGCTCTGTCTTTGAATTAAAAACGTTTTACTTACCAGTGATATAATCCTCAATAGTCTTAAACACTTGGTCTTTTCTATCTATCGTTTTAGTGCGGAATTTGCGCACTCCTCCCTTCTGGAAGCCCGTTTTTGCCTTATTCAATGCTTCTGCATCTGATATCATGTCTTCTGCGGGGAATGAGCCACCGCCACGATCTTCCTCATACGTATAGCTCATGTTACGCATAGAGAGTGTGCATCTGCCATCATAGCAACGCACTACTAACTGATAGCTGAACTTGGCTTGGTCGAGCGACAGTGGCTTTCTTTCAAACACGAGATACTCTTGCAGGCTCGCTCCTATCTCATGATCTGTCTCGTTTACCACTGCGACGTTGCTACGTTCTGTCATACCATTACTCTTACTGAAAGCTTTTAGAAATATCAACATTGAGTCGTAAATCTGCTTAGCGTTCTTTCCTGGCACATCTATTGCCTTGTCCCACTGTACTTTACCGTTAACCTCTGGGCACGCTCCTACCAGATACTTTTGGTCAATAACCTTCTCTGTCTTGTTTCTATCAAAGAGTCCACGACGCTCTTTCTTCACTACTCTGCCGTTAGCATCCATAGTGTACGTTTCTTCTGGCTTGGAATACTTGCCGACAATCTGCGCATTGGCTGTCGCTACAAAAGCGAACAAGCTTATCAGTAATGCTATTTTCTTCATATATTATATCAGTTTAGGTTGATGTATTCTACCTTTATCTTTTACTAATATTACTGGAAATAGAAATAATACAGTGCCGCAAGCACCGCTATGAGTGCTATGGTTATGACGGTACGCACCATACAGCCTACAAATTTCTTTACAAGTATGATGGCTATTATTATCGCTATTATACCTATTATATATTCTGTCATGTCCTTATGGGTATCTATCGCTACGCTAATTGCTCGCGAATTTCACCTTATTATATATACATAGGAAAGGGTTATATATTGTCTGCCTTTCTATCTTTATTTATTATCTCCTTGAAATTTGGCGGTATAGGCGTAGAGAAACGCATCGCCTTACGTGTTATGGGGTGATAGAAACAGAGCATATACGCGTGCAGACACAGTCTATGCAATGGGTTATCGCCATTTCCATACTTCACATCGCCACATACAGGATGCCCCATATCGGCGGAATGTACACGTATCTGGTTCTTTCGTCCTGTCTCAAGGCGATACTCAACGAGTGAATGTGCGGTAGAACAAGAGAGTACATTAAAGTGTGTAACCGCATATTTTCCGCCATTGTCTACTGGTGACGAATATGTAACATACGCTTTGTTGTCCTTCAACCAATTAGCTACCGTTCCAGACTGCTCCTCCATCTCGCCACTAACGAGTGCCACGTATCGGCGATCGAAGACGATGTCGTGCCACTCATGTTCCAAGATTTGCTCCGTGTCCATATCCTTGGCATATATCATCAAGCCACTGGTGTCACGGTCCAAACGGTGAACTACGTGGGCACGACACTTCTGACGCGTGCGTTTGAAGTAGTCGTCAAGCACCGTTTTAACATTCAGTGAAGAGTGACCTGCTGCCATAGAGAGAATTCCTGGCTTCTTTTCTATCACAAGCAAATACTGATCCTCGTAGACGATGCTTACATAACGGTTCTTGAATGTATCGTTACGTTTAGAGTTGCTCACGCTAACCTTATCACCAGGAGCGAGGGGATAATCAAACTGAGTAACCTGTTTGCCGTTCACCTTTATACCTCTACCCTGCAGGGTCGCCTTTATCTTACTGCGACTACCAGGAAGAGTCGTAAGGAGGAACTCTAACAACGGTACCTCTCTATCACACTCGTATTGCTTGTATTCTCTTAATCTTGGATTATACATTAGTATCTGTAATATATTCTTTATATGCTATAAACGCCCACCATATTAAGCAGTGTAACTATATCTATCTAATTACAATGCTATCTCTATCTAATCGTGGCGCGATTACTATCTTATCGTGGTGCGATTAGATAGAGATAGCAACGCCATACCTTTCGAGTTACTTTGCTTATCATTTCCACTAATGACGAGACATAATCGAGACGTCACTCTAATGAGCATGTTTCACATAACTGACGTCACCGCTAAGTCAGCGGTGGCGCCATTACTTTTATTCATAGTTTGCGAAAACCTCACTTACTGTATTTACCTCTAACATTGACACACCAGCAGTCTTGTCAGAGACACCTATATTCATATGACCAGACAGATAAACGACCTTATCATCCTCTGTCACCATATTCATATTATAAAGCTTACGTACTGTGTGGTAGAACATCTTGTCTATCTCGTCTTTCTTCGGATAAGTTGCTATAACACCGTATGACAACGCGAGCCACCTCTGCAACTTATCGTGCTTACAAATAGCGACAATAGGGTTAGGACCACGGTATGCGGCAAGTGTACGAGCATCATGACCACTACCAGAATCGGTAAGGATGCACTTCACATCAAGCTTCTTTGTAGTCTCGATAGCCGCCTTACACAAGAAGTCACGCAGGTTAGTATCTGCACCATCAACATCCACCTTATGTGAATACAGTGCACGGTCAGCTTCTGCCTGCTCAGCTATACGAGCCATGGTGCGCACAGCCTCTACAGGATATGCACCGCTTGCAGTCTCGCCAGAGAGCATAAGAGCGTCAGTATTATTAAATACAGCCGTTGCAATATCGCTCACCTCAGCACGTGTAGGACGTGGATTCTTAATCATGGTGTGCAACATCTGGGTAGCAACGATAACAGGCTTCTTCTTGAACACGCACTTCTTGATTATCATTCGCTGTATGCCAGGAATCTTCTCTGCAGGAATCTCTATACCGAGGTCGCCACGAGCCACCATGATGCCATAACAATGGTCTATAATCTCATCGATATTATCTACTCCCTCCTGATTTTCTATCTTTGAAATAATCTTAATATCAGAATTATGAGCATCAAGTATCTCCTGTACAGCTATCAGATCCTTCTTTGAACGCACGAAAGAGTGAGCGATAAAATCAATATCTTCCTCTATAGCCAAAAGTATATTGCGCTTATCTTTCTCTGTCAAGGCTGGCAAGTCAATATGTTCGCCAGGCACATTCACACTTTTATGTGAGCCAAGCATGCCATTATTCATTACCTCTGCGGTAATTTTCTCGCCATCGTTTTCAATAACCTTCATGTCAAGTTCACCATCATCAAACAAGACATCGTCGCCTACCTTTACGTCCTTAGCAAAGTCAGGATACGAAACACATACCACATCGTGCTCTGACTCTTGCTCAGGATTACCCAATATCGTAACCTTCTCACCAGCGTTGTAAGCTATCGGAGCCTCAGCACCTGTTGTTCTAACCTCTGGTCCCTTGGTATCAATGAGTATACCGATATGCGGAGACACCGCCCTAACATTACGAATAATCTTACGCAATCCCTCCGGAGTAGCATGGGCCGTATTCATACGAATAACATTTGCACCAGCCTCATAAAGCTCCCTAATAAACTCAACCTCACATCTGAGGTCACTTACAGAGGCAACGATTTTAGTCTGTTTCATATAATCCTTTTTCTGTTACAGTTTAATACATACTAATATCATGCAAATTTACTATTTTTCCGTCAAAACAGCAAGAAAAACGCAATAATAAGGAAATATTTTAATAAAAGGTTGATATTTTTTTTGAAATATTTTGTTTTTCCAAATATTAGTCGTACTTTTGCAATTGCAATGTAGAGATTGCAATTTGCTTAATCAACAAACACATACAAATAACGCAATTTCACCTTAAAACGATTTTTGGGGGCAGTAAAATAGTTAACATTAAGTTCGTCTACCTATTGCCACAAAAAGAATCGAGAAGCGTGAAAACAATGCACTATGGACAGTAACATATCACACTCTGGTATAGTAGACAGCATCTCTGACGAGGTGGTGAAGGTTCGTATTGTGCAAAGCAGCTCATGCGCATCATGCAAGGTGGCTACGTATTGTTCGTCAGCTGAAAGCAAAGAGAAGTTTATCGACGTAAAATGTAACAATGCCTCACATTTTTCCGTTGGGCAAAAGGTACGTGTATGCACCGACAACGCGAACGGAGCAAAGGCTGTTATATTAGCCTTCGCCATTCCTGCGGTACTATTGCTCGTCACCGTGGCGCTGTGCATATATCTCGGCATCACCGAAGGCTACGCGGCACTCGCAGGAATCGGCATACTGATACCTTACTACATTGGTATATACTTCTTTAACGACATACTGAGCAAAGAACTTACGTTCACTATAGAAAAAGATAATTAAAATTACTACCACCTAATACTAACTATTACGCAGACTCCACATCAGCGGCACAAACCGCTGATGTGGCTATTAAGGAAACCAACAAGAACTAAATAACTACAAAAAACTAACAAACACTATGAACTTTATTTTACCAGCAGTGTTAACCCTTGGCATAATTGCCTTAATTGCAGCAGTCATACTGTATGTCTGCTCTAAGAGGTTCGCTGTAAAAGAAGATCCGCGCGTTTCGCAGATTGCCGAGATTCTTCCGCAGGCTAACTGCGGCGGATGTGGCTTTCCTGGCTGTTCGGGTATGGCTGATGCCTTGGTCAAAGGTGCAGACGCTGGTTCCATCGAAGGACTGAGCTGTCCTGTAGGTGGAGCTGAACTAATGACCAAAGTTGCCGACTTACTCGGTATGGCTGTAGCTAACAGCGCGCCAAAAGTAGCGGTAGTAAAATGTAACGGCTGCTTTGCCAACAGACCACGTACCTGCGAATACGACGGCCTTCGCACCTGTACCGCCATTAATGCCACTGGAGCCGGCGAGACAGCATGCGGATATGGCTGTCTCGGTTGTGGCGACTGCGTAAAGGCTTGCGCCTTCGACGCTATCCACATCAATCCTGAAACGGGGCTGCCTGAAGTCGACGAAGAGAAGTGTACCTCATGTGGAGCGTGCGCGAAAGCATGTCCTCGACACATCATTGAGATACGCCTAAAGGGCAAGGTGATTAAGAACACAGCACGAAGAGTGTACGTATCATGCGTAAATAAGGACAAAGGACCTGCCGCTAACAAGGCATGTAAGGTGAGCTGCATAGCGTGTGGCAAGTGCCAAAAGGTATGTAAGTTCGATGCTATCACAATAGAAAACAACGTAGCTTACATTGATTACAACAAGTGTAAGGCTTGCGGTATGTGCGTTCGCGAATGTCCGAAGCACGCGATACACGCTACTTGGGAGCTGCCTGCACTGAAGCCAAAGGCTGAAACAGCACCAAAGACAGCAGAAATGGCTCCTAAAGCCAACAACACAACGGCGCAAGATACAGCGAATACGAACAAGGCTAACACCGATACTAATAGCGCGGATAATAAAAAGGAGGCTTAACAGATGAAGATTCGTACATTCAGAATAGGCGGAATACATCCTGACGAGAACAAACTCAGTAACGATGTTGCCACAATACCGGCACCACTGCCAAAGCAGGTTATCATTCCGATGGGACAACACATCGGCGCTCCTGCCAAACCTATAGTAAAAAGAGGTGACAAAGTAAAGGTCGGCACCATGATAGCCGAGGCTGGCGGCTTTGTCAGCGCAAACATATTCTCTTCAGTTTCTGGCACAGTAGCTAAGGTAGACAACGCTATTGACGCCTCAGGCTATATGCGTCCAGCCGTCATCATCAACGTAGAAGGTGACGAATGGGAGGAGTCTATAGACCGCAGCGATAAGTTAGAGCGATTAGAAGACCACCCAGAACTGACACCAGAGGAGATTGTTAACCGTGTAAAAGCAGCTGGTGTAGTAGGTATGGGCGGTGCTTGCTTCCCTACACACGTTAAGCTTTGCCCTCCTCCTGGAACGAAAGCGGAGTGCGTTATCATCAACGGCGTAGAGTGTGAGCCATACATTACCTCTGACTACAGGCTGATGATGGAGAAGTCTAACGAGCTTATCGAAGGCGTTAAGATTCTCATGGCAGCAGTAAAGGTAAAGAAAGGCTATATAGCTATAGAGGACAACAAGCCTGCTGCCATAACACTACTGACAGAAAGACTAAAAGATAATGCTGAGATAGAGGTAGTTCCTCTACAGAAGAAATATCCACAAGGCGGTGAGAAGCAGCTTATTGACGCTGTAATACGCCGCCAAGTGCCAGCTCCTCCAGCCATACCTATTAACGTAGGTGCCATAGTTCAGAACGCAGGAACAGCTGTTGCAGTATACGAAGCGGTAATGAAACGCAAACCTTTGTTTGAGCGTTACACCACAGTAACAGGCAAGAAGCTTGCGAAACCAGGTAACTTCCTCGTAAGAATGGGTACCACTTTCGGAGAACTTATTAATCTATGCGGAGGCCTTCCTGATGGTGACAACAAGGTACTTGCAGGCGGTCCGATGATGGGTAAGGCTGTTAACTCACTGGATGTACCAGTAGGTAAAGGTCAAAACTCTATCACAATCCTCACCGATGACGACGCACACCGCAAGGCACCACAGCCATGTATCAGATGCGCCAAGTGCGTTAGCGCATGTCCTATGGGTCTGGAACCGTTCTTACTCGCTACAGGTAGCGCGCTGAAGAAATGGGATATGATGGAGAAAGAGATGATAACATCATGCATAGAGTGTGGCTCATGCCAGTTTACATGTCCTGCTCACAGACCAATGCTTGACAACATACGCTACGGCAAGCAAACGGTAATGGGCATAATACGTGGAAGAGCTGCCAAGAAATAGTCAAACGCATAACAGTAATAGAATCTAACTACGAAACAAAATGTCAAAACTTATAGTATCCCTCTCACCCCACGCTCATGGTAATGACTCCGTGGAGAAGAATATGTACGGCGTTGTGACGGCTCTTATACCAGCACTTCTCGCTTCATTCTATTTCTTCGGACTCGGCTCTATCATAGTATGCCTCGTGAGTGTTGCGGCTTGTTTATTCTTTGAATGGGCAATATGTAAGGTCTTTCTCAACAGAGAACCTTCCCTTCTTGACGGTTCCGCTCTTGTTACCGGACTGTTGCTCGGCATGAATCTGCCTTCTAACTTTCCTCTATGGATGATTGTTGTAGGCGCGTTAATAGCGATAGGCGTTGGCAAGATGACCTTCGGCGGACTGGGACAAAACCCTTTTAACCCCGCACTTGTAGGCAGATGCTTTCTGCTTGTCAGCTTTCCTACGGCAATGACGTCATGGCCTAAGCTCTCACAATGGACCGCTTACACCGACGCGGAGACTGGTGCTACACCGCTCGCACTGATGAAACAGGCTGTAAAAGGTAACGCTGACGCTCTGAAGGAATTGCCTTCCGCATGGGAGATGTTCCTCGGTAACGTAAACACTGGTGCAGGAACAATCGGTGAGATTTGTGCCCTTGCCTTGCTCCTCGGTCTCGCTTATATGTTGTGGAAGAAGATTATAACATGGCATATACCAGTAAGCATTATCGGAACAGTATTTGTTATTGCTGGCATACTGTGGCTTGCAGATAGTAACACCTATGCAGATCCATTTCAGGTGATATTCTCTGGTGGTCTGATGTTAGGTGCTATATTCATGGCTACCGACTATGTTACGTCACCAATGACCCATAAAGGCCAGATAATCTACGGCATCAGCATCGGTGTCTTGACTATCATTATCCGTAATTGGGGTGCATATCCAGAGGGAATGTCATTTGCTATTCTGATAATGAATGCGTTTACCCCACTCATTAATATGTATATTAAGCCAAAACGCTTCGGTGAAGTAGCGGCAAAGAAATAAGAAGGAGGTCACGAAATGGGAAAACTTAAATCAAATCTTCAGAACATGGTGCTCGTGCTTACAGGCTCTGCACTTATCTGCGGTGGCCTTCTGGCATACGTGAACAACCTTACCAAACCTACGATAGAGGCGCAAGCAGACAAGACTCTCAACGAAGGCATAGCGTCAGTACTTGGCGGTAACGCTGGCGAAAGGCTTGAAGAACCACAAACTATCAAACGAGTTATAGCAGGAAAAGAACAGACTTTCATTGTTTACAAGATGCAAAACGGTACTGCTGTGCAGTCAACAGACCCTAATGGCTTTGGTGGCAACCTGAAAGTGCTTGTTGGTTTCAATGCTAACGGTGACATATTAGGTTACACCGTACTTGAACACGCAGAGACACCAGGACTCGGTGCTAAGGCTGGCGAATGGTTTCAGAAGGGAAATCCAGGCTGTATTGTAGGCAAGAACCCAGGTAAGAGCAACTTCACCGTAAGCAAGGATGGTGGCGACATTGACGCTATAACAGCCTCAACCATTACATCTCGTGCATTTCTGCGTGCTGTACAACAGGCTTATAACACCTTTAGCGGTGCTACAGACGGCAATACCGCTGCCACAAAACAAGCGGAAGCAGCCAAATAATTAATTCACATAACAAGAACACGTGATAGTTGTCAACAGTATAACAAATGCTAAGGCGACTATTTACAAGTAGAAATAACTATTATGTCAAAACTCGGATTAATACTTAACGGCATCATAAAGGAGAATCCTACCTTTGCACTCATGTTGGGAATGTGTCCTACACTTGCCACAACCACCAGTGCCACCAACGGTATGATGATGGGATTAGCCACCATGACGGTACTGATTCTATCTAACTTCATTATTTCCTGCATAAAGGATATAACCCCCGACATGGTGCATATACCTGTATACATAGTCGTAATAGCCACACTGGTAACCATAGTACAGTTTGTTCTGGCTGCCTACGCGCCAGAGGTAAACAAGTCTTTAGGTCTGTTCATACCGCTTATTGTGGTCAACTGTATAATACTTGGTCGTGCCGAATCCTTCGCAGGCAAGAACAATCCGCTCGATTCAGCCCTTGACGGTATTGGAATAGGTCTCGGTTTCACCATAGGTCTGACGACATTAGGTATCGCACGTGAGTTGCTCGGCAACGGAACTATATTTGGAATAAGCATCCTTCCAAGCGAATTCAGCATGCTTATCTTCATTCTTCCTCCAGGAGCGTTCCTCACTTTGGGATATATCATAGCAATAATTAATCGTTTCAAGAAGGCTTAACGATATGGAATACTTACTAATCTTTATAGCAGCGATATTTGTAAACAATATCGTTCTCTCGCAATTTCTTGGCATTTGCCCATTTCTTGGAGTCAGCCAGAAGGTCAATACCTCTTTAGGTATGTCGGCAGCGGTAGCCTTCGTCATGTTACTCGCTACACTTGTAACATGGCTTGTGCAGATGTTTGTGCTCAATCCGTTAGGACTTGGCTATCTCCAGACCCTGTCATTCATTCTCGTCATAGCCGCCCTTGTGCAGATGGTGGAGATTATTCTCAAGAAGGTCTCTCCCCCACTCTATCAGGCTCTTGGCGTGTTCCTACCGCTTATCACCACCAACTGTGCCGTGCTTGGCGTGGCAATATCTGTAATACAGAAAGACTACAGTCTGCTAATGTCGCTCGACTACGCCATAGCGTCAGCCATAGGCTTCGGTCTTGCTCTCGTGCTCTTTGCAGGATTACGCGAACAACAAGAGTTTGCAGCTATACCAAAGGGCATGAAAGGCATCTCTATCACCTTGATAACAGCATCCCTTCTCTCACTCGCCTTTATGGGCTTCTCTGGAGTTGACGGTGGACTGAAGCAGTTGTTCGGCATAGAGTAATCACTCTTTGTCATACAACAGCAATGATGTCAGGACATAATACTGACATAATGTTTATGGCACATAAATTGTAATGTTTTTAACTCACGCTCTAACCGTAAGTCCAGCGTTATGCTTGCGGCAACGCAGTCAGAGCGATGAATAAAGTAAGAGATACCTGCGTCTCTTGCATTTGGAGCGCAGGATTATTTGTGTTTGTGTTGTTGTCTCCTCTCGACGTGATGTCGGGGGGAGATTTTTTTTGTAGCATAACACCAAGTTTCCTACGCACTTACTTTGCTGTTTAAGAGATATTTATTACTTTTGCACCACGAAACACAAAGCAAATAGAACATGAAGATAATGCCTTTCATAAAAAAATGGTCCCTGTTATGCGCTATAATATTTGGCACAACGATGTACCTGCTTTTCTCTAAGATACCAATACTTGAACCAATAGGCGATGTAGCGGGACCATTCGCAGTAAACATAATGCCTGTATTACTGTTTACGTTACTCTATGTCACGTTCTGTAAAATTGACATTAAAGAGATGAAGCCACAGTTATGGCACTTTATCCTACAGTTCATACGTACCACACTCTCTGCACTTGCCGTGCTTGCCATATGCCTGACCGATGACGCCACAACGAAGCTTATCCTCGAGGGCGTCTTTATCTGTGTAATATGCCCTACGGCATCAGCCGCCGCCGTGGTAACAGAGAAGTTAGGAGGCAGCATAGGCTCGTTGACAACGTACACTATCATAGCCAACATCTTCACCATGGTCATCATCCCCCTGTTCTTCCCAATGGTAGAGAAGGGAGCAGACATATCCTTCGGCTTCATGGCATTGATGGTGTTCCGCAACGTGACCACCGTCCTCGTCGTACCATTATTACTTGCCCTGCTCACACGCAAGTACCTCCCATGGTTTGCCGACAAGGTAAAAAGCGTAAAAAACCTTGGTTTCTACATCTGGTGCGTCAACCTCTCCATCGTGACTGGCGAGACTGTAAGAAACATAGTACACGCAGAGGTAACAGGCTCAACCTTACTTATACTTCTCATCCTGCCCCTCTTCATCACCATTATGCAGTTTGCCATAGGCAAAGCCGTAGGTCGTCCCTTTGGCGCAAGCATCAGTGCAGGTCAGGCGTTAGGACAGAAAAACACGGTTGTAGGTATATGGCTCACCCTAACTTTCCTCAATCCTCTTGCTGCTGTAGCCCCAGGCGCATACGTACTATGGCAGAATCTTGTCAACGCATGGCAACTATGGTATAAGGAAAAATATGGCGCACTAAAATACTGACTATGCTACAGCACTGTCAAGAGCATCATCTTAGTAATGTTTTATAAATACATTAAGTAAGTGTTCAAAATTATTTTAATATTTAATATAGGATATTTTGAGGCAGTTAGTTTCACTGTTAGAGGGAGCAATGCAAGCATTGTGACCGAAAACAGGGGAAGCAGATGACCAAAAGAGACTGTATTAAATATTCTCAATAATACAAGAACATTAACTTACTTATTGATAAAAATAATTTTGAATACTTACTTAGCTAATTCTTATATTGTTTGAGTAATGTTGTCTTTCGCATTGTTCATCTCATCTTGCTGGCTATTTTATGGCTATTCACCAGTCATAATGCTCGCATCTGTTCTTCTTCATATCCCCCAAAATATCTCAGCAATATGAGGTAAAAACCGCGCAAGTTATTTTTCTACATTACTTACAATTTGAAAGCAACGAAATCGCACCGTAATCACATAGTGTTTACAGTGCGATTTCTATCTTATTACACCACAATAACGCCCTTATTGTAACGTGGCGACAAGCGAATGAGAAATCGTAAGTATAAGCACCTTTTTTCTTACAGATTGTTACCATACTACAAAACCTACCCTTTTAGCTCCTTAAAAGTTACAGTCTACACTTTCATCGTTAACAAACCTTTCATTTAGCCAATGCGAGTTAAAAAGAAAAGAAAGATTTGGTGTTTACAAAGAGATTTTATAATTTTACGCCTGTGTTTCGAAATCAATTATTGACGACGTAACACGCAAAACCTAAACACAACTCAACCGAATATTAACACCTTAAAATCTTTTTTATTTCTATGAAGGTATATCAGACTAATGAAATAAAGAACATAGCGTTGCTGGGCAACGATGGTTCGGGTAAAACAACATTGACAGAGTCACTTCTTTATGAGGCTGGTATCATAAAGAGACGCGGACGTATAACACAGAAGAACACCGTCAGCGACTATTTCCCTGTAGAACAAGAGTATGGTTATTCTGTTTTCTCTACTGTTTACCATGTAGAATGGAACGGTAAGAAGCTGAACATTATAGATTGTCCAGGTTCTGACGACTTCGTTGGAGCTGCTCTCACCGCCCTCGAGGTTACAGATACCGCAGTATTGTTGCTTAACGGACAATATGGTCCTGAGGTAGGAACGCAAAATCACTTCCGTTATACCGAAAAACTAAAGAAGCCTGTCATCTTCCTCGTTAACCAGTTAGATGCCGAGAAATGCGACTATGCCAACACATTAGAGCGCCTTCAGGAAATATATGGTCAGAAAGTGGTGCCTATTCAGTACCCTCTTAACGAAGGACCTGGCTTTAACTCACTTATTGACGTGCTGCTCATGAAGAAATATTCATGGGGACCTGACGGAGGAGAACCTACCATTGAGGACATACCAGCAGAGGAAAAGGAGAAGGCTCTCGAACTGCACAAAGCATTAGTAGAGGCTGCCGCTGAAAACGATGAGACGCTAATGGAGAAGTTCTTTGAGACAGAAACTCTGTCAGAGGACGAACTTCGTGAAGGCATACGTAAGGGACTGGTGACAAGAAGCATCTTCCCCGTATTCTGCGTATGTGCAGGTAAGGACATGGGTGTACGCCGACTGATGGAGTTCTTGGGCAATGTCGTACCGTTTGTTGACGAGATGCCAAAGATACACAATACTCGTGGCGAAGAGATTGCTGCCGACTCTAACGGCAAAGAGTCTGTTTATTTCTTCAAGACGGGTGTAGAACCACACATCGGTGAGGTGCAGTACTTTAAGGTTATGAGTGGAAGTATCAAGCCTGGTGATGACCTTACCAATGCTGACCGTGGCTCAAAGGAGCGCATTGGACAGATATTCGTAGCCGCAGGAGCCAACCGTGTAGCTGTAGACCAACTTAACGCTGGCGACATTGGCTGTACTGTCAAACTGAAAGATGTTAAGACTGGCAACACCCTTAACGGTAAAGACTGCGACAACCGCTTTGACTTCATAAAGTATCCTAACCCGAAATATTCACGAGCTATTAAGGCTGTGAAGGAGAGTGATACAGAGAAGATGATGACAGCACTCACCCGTATGCGCCAAGAAGACCCTACATGGATTGTAGAGCAAAGCAAGGAGTTGCGCCAAACTATAGTAAGAGGTCAAGGAGAGTTCCACCTCCGCACCTTGAAATGGCGTCTAGAGAATATTGATAAGATACAGGTAGAGTTCTCTGAACCTCACATTCCTTACCGTGAGACAATCACCAAGAGTGCTAACGCAGAGTATCGCCACAAGAAGCAGTCTGGTGGTGCAGGACAGTTTGGTGAGGTTCACCTTATCGTTGAACCGTATGCAGACGGCATGCCAGACCCAACGACATATAAGGTTGATGGACAAGAGTACAAGCTCAACGTGAAAAGCCGTGAAGAAGTTAACCTTGAATGGGGCGGAAAACTCGTATTTATCAACACCGTTGTAGGCGGTGCAATAGATATGCGCTTCATGCCAGCAATACTAAAAGGCGTAATGGAGAAGATGGAACGTGGTCCTTTGACTGGCTCTTACGCTCGTGACGTGCGCGTTATTGTTTACGACGGCAAGATGCACCCAGTGGATAGCAACGAACTTTCCTTCATGCTTGCAGCCCGTAACGCCTTCAGTGAGGCGTTCCGCAATGCAGGTCCAAAGATACTTGAGCCTATATACGACCTTGAAGTGTATGTTCCAGCAGACCTTACTGGCGATGTCATGAGCGACCTTCAGGGACGTAGAGCCATGATTATGGGCATGGACATGGAGAATGGCTATCAGAAGCTACAGGCGAAGATACCGCTAAAGGAGTTGTCTAACTACTCCATAGCCCTCAGTTCACTAACGGGTGGCAGAGCATCATTCACCACAAAGTTTGCTTCTTACGAACTGATGCCTAACGAGCTACAACAGGCTCTCATACAAGAACATAGCAATGAAGAATAGCCGAGAGGCTACATTTAATACTTGTGTTATATAAATGAATAAACGCAAATAGGTTTTAGCTAAGGTACCCCGAAGATAACGCAAAGCTATCTTCGGGGATTTTTCTTAATAGTAGCTCCATAAAACATAACTGTTACGGAACAATCTCTTAATATACATAACAACATCGCGCTGCAAAAACAACGTTACAGCAGTTCGTCTACACTCTCTACCACCTGTCCGTCATACAGGTTTATGATGCGGTCAGCATACGCCGCATCGTGCTTTGAGTGCGTAACCATGACTATAGTGGTTCCTTCCTCGTTCAGACGCGATAGCAGTTCCATCACGTCATGTCCATTCTTAGAGTCTAAGTTACCCGTAGGCTCATCGGCAAGTATTATCTTCGGCTTACTGACCACAGCCCTCGCAATAGCCACACGCTGCTGTTGTCCACCAGAAAGTTGGCTTGGCAGATGACCCATACGATGCGACATATTCACGCTTCGCAACACATTTAGCACCATTTCCTCACGCTCTTTCTTCGGAATACCCATGTAAACCAACGGCAACTCCACGTTCTCGCTAACGTTAAGGTCGTCAATAAGGTTAAAACTCTGGAACACAAAGCCCATCAATCCCTTTCTCACGTCAGTACGTTCACTCTCGTCTAAATCACTTACCTCCATGCCATTGAGGTAGTATCTTCCACAAGTCGGCACGTCAATAAGTCCAATGATGTTGAGTAGTGTAGACTTGCCACACCCTGAAGGACCCATTATCGCAACAAACTCACCTTCCTTTACGTCAATGCTCACTCCGTTAAGCGACGTCGTTATGGCATCTTCCATGCCAAAAGCCTTTGTTATATTCTCTAACTTTATCATATCATTCTTTCTTTATTAACATTGATGGATTAACCTTTGATATAGCGTTTATCTTATTCCACACCGTTACTGCGGTAATGCCTGCTACCATCATCGCGCTCACTAAGTATGGAACGACACATTCCGCAGTATATGATAGCGACCATTGGTTGCGTCCCGTCATACTTAATAGGATAAGAAAAACAAAACTAATAGCGAAAGATACCGACAGCGTCACGATGTAATAACGTGCGAACATCATAACTATGTCACGCCTCTTCGCACCGTTCACCTTGCGTATGGCAATCTCTTTCTGTCTGCCACGGGTGTCAAGAGCAATGGTAGAATATACTGTCATTACAACACATAGCACTCCTACTATCATCACAACGACCGATAATAGGTAACCAAATTCATACATCTGCACTAATCTCTGAGCGTTATGGATATGTTCTATATTTAATGCCGAATTAAATGAATATATCATGGCTACCATAACACCAAACAACAGCATTGCAACGGTGTATTGTACCACCTGCATAGCCTTGTTCCACCACGTATGACGATAGGAATTAGGCTTCACTTCAGCGGCAAGCGGTGAGCGTAACGTATCTTTTACCGTTAACCATGCTATCAACACCGAAACGAAAAACGTCAACACCACTACCCAAACGCACATCTTATGTATCATTGCTGGCATGAAATCTATCCAATCCGTCAAGGTTATTGCCGTGAGAAATGGTACAAAATAGAATTGAAAAACGTACGACAACGCCACCGAAATAACTGCGACAAAGGCAAAGAATATAAACAGTTCGGCACACAACAACTGGAATAACTGCCAAGAACTTGCCCCATTACAGCGCCGCAAAGCCATCTCTCTACCACGAAGCGTAAACAACTGCAACAGCATCTTTAAGTAACCCGTCACGCTCATCACCAATATTCCTGAACCAAGCAATACTACACACAGTGTTGCGAAGAGCATTATAACTCTATAATCCTCCTTATAATTCTTGTCACAAGTGTACTTTGGATAAAAGGCTGAGTTGATATCATCACGCATCTGTTTAGCAGTATAGCCACTCTTCCCTATAACTCTCATGTTTACCATTTGGGCATTGTCTTTCACAACAAACACCTTGTCCGCTTTACCTATATACGTTCGCGAATATACCACGCCGCTTATGGTATACTTCATTCCGTCAACCACGACCTCACGACCTATAGCCTGTTCTGCCTTCGGATAGAGACGCTCGGCAAGTTTGCGTCCGATAACAGCGGTACCTGCCTTCTGCTCCCCCACTATATCGCCCGTAGCATAAGAACGGAAACTATTAACCGAAAGCCAATCGCTACTAACTATGCTGCTGTTTACCCTCTTCCTGCCAACAGACTTGCCTGTACTGAGCACACCAACGATGTCATCACTCTCATACACCACGCTCTCTATACTCGGCAAACGCTTTATCTTTTGTATCTCCTCACGGCTATAGTCGTACTTGTAAGCACCGTCTCTATCTTGCATTTTAACATCGTACAGATTGTCATTATATAGATATGTCCCCACATTATACCAGATAATGTTTGCAAAATACAGCGTAACGGCAAAACACAATACGCCTACCGAAAGGCAGAGAACAGAGATTACGTTCTGCGCCTTGTATTTCTTTATGTTTCGCCAACCTGCCGTTAGGTTATGTTTTAATAAAGGTAACATAGCGATTATATTTTTAATGATTTATGAATTATACCACAAAGGTACATCATCCCTCCCTTTCTACAATGCCTTCTTTATAAGAAAAGTGTCCGACTGTCTATTATTCATACACTTATCTGTATGATTTCTTGACACTTTCCCACCCTTTCCCGCAATTTATCCGCACAATGTTTGCCGTTAAACACAAAAAACATTACCTTTGCACTCATGTATAACACACTACTGATAGTTGACGATAACACTGCGGTTCTTACCGCTTTGAAGATATGTCTCGCTGGTATGTTCCAGCGTATTATCACGCTCGCCACGCCAGAGAGCCTTCTCTCTACTATGAGGCAGCAGCAAATAGACGCTGTTCTGCTCGACATGAACTTCTCGCCTGGCGTAAACTCTGGGCAGGATGGTCTTCTTTGGCTTCGCACCATAACGAAACACCACCCCAATACTCCTGTGATACTCATCACAGCCTATGCTGATGTAAAGTTGGCAGTACGCGGACTGAAGAGCGGCGCCGCTGACTTCGTTACTAAACCGTGGGACAATGACGAACTGAAACGTACCATTCACGATGCCATTACGAGCAACATCACAGTGGAATCTCTCGGTGAAGTGGAGTCTAAACACGTAAAGAAAGTGGTTGACAAATGCCACGGTAACATGAGTAAGGCTGCGGAACTGCTCGGCATTACGCGCCAGACTCTGTACAATAAAGTGAAAGCCTGTTCATCAAATACTACTGACCAATAACCCTAAACACGCCCTATGACCGTCGCCATCATACTCACGCTCATTATTGTCATCACCTCTTGGCTTTTCTATCGCCACCAATGCCTGTTGCGCCATAGGGCACAACTGATGCGCGAAGCACTGCGTTGCCATGACTATTCCTTCGCCTTACCGCTACGAGGACTATTCTTTGGCGAGCGAGCCATGCAAAAGGCTCTAAACGACACCGTTAAAGACATCAGCAATCTCACCATGCGCAACGAGGTAGAAGCATGGCAACGTCTCACCCGTGTGCTCACTCACGAGGTGATGAACGCCACGGCTCCAATACAAAGCATCTGCCAGACGTACCTCGACTCTACCGCATTGAAAGGCTCGCCATACGAAGAAGGCATACAGACTATTCACGATACCAGCACCGCCTTAACTAACTTCGTCAACAGTTACCGTAAGATAACGCAACTACAAAAGCCACAGTTAGAGGCAATCACCTTGTCATCATTCATTGACTCCATACGAAAGACATTCCCTAACGTTCAGTGGCAGACAAACATCTCGCCCCAATTCACCGTCAATGCCGACCGAAACCTGTTGCGCCAGGTTTTCATCAACATACTAAAGAATGCTATCGAGGCTGGCGCAAAGACCATATCTATATGCCACGATGACAAGAACGATATTCTTATCAGTAACGATGGCGCACCAATACCGCCTGATGTACGCCGCGACATCTTCGTCCCCTTCTTCACAACCAAACCTAACGGCAACGGCATCGGACTGTCTCTGTCACGCCAAATACTTCTTCTTCAAAATATGTCGCTATCATTAGCCGATACGCCACAGAGCGGTTTCCACGTTACTTACGTCATTAGTAGCACACTATGATATACTAACCCTACAACTATTTACTTTATGTTACGACGCTTCCTTATATTTTCCCTACTGTCAGTTTCATTTTTTTGCAGTACCATCAACATTTGCCATTCCCAAGAACGTGATAGCATGCCTTCCGTAGTACCATCCTCACACACCATTCTTGACTTACAATGTCTGTTAAAAGATACATCATTCACTAAAGCACCGACAGGCGTTTCTACAACGTTTGAGACGGAACAGCACATTACAGGATACGTTAACACGACCAATAAAGACAGCAATGACTACCGCATAATACTCTTTATCCCCGCCATTGGCAAGACAACAGATTTTCAAGTGAGAGGGAACTAAAGATTTAACATCTACGGTTTAGACTTTGTTGACGGTACAACCATTTGCCTGCAAGCCACTTCCGACAAACGAAGGTCACCACAACCGTGCATCGTTCCGCAGACTTTCGCAAACGTATCTGTGCGCAGACTACAGCCCATCGATAAGAGATGTGACCGCTCTCAGCAAGAAATAGCCAAACAACTGGAGCAAAAAGTGACATACAACAAGACTCGCTACAATCTCGAACTACCCAACGTCGTAGTTAAAGGCAATCACCTTAAACCATTAAACCGCCTCAACTTCCAGCCCGACAGGGGCATACCCGAGAACAGTCCAATGTTCGAACAAGCCGCTACATTAGAGACATTGTTATACAAATGGGGATTAAAGTTCGGATATGGTTGGGTCTATGATGAAAGCATTAACGACTCTATGTATGTATATGCCATTGGAAGCATCAGAAAGAGATTCTTTAAACCATGCGAAGTAATGGTGGATGGAGACTTAGTAAAAGGATACGCTATATCAGAGATACCAAACATCAAGCCATTTGAAATTCGACAGATAGAATATTTCCTACCTTCTAATTACGAGATGTTCGGCAATCTTGCGGGAGGAGTAATGCCTCCTATAAAAGGTCTTTATGGTGAGGCTTCTGGACGAGGACTACTTATGATTTGGCTAAAGTCTCCATCGAAGTATAAGAACGATGCTAACGAGGAGCAATCATTCATCATTATAAAACCATTAGGGTACCTACAGTAATCTGGCTTCATAATGCTCCGCCACATTTCATTTACATAACACTTCTTACCCTCACCAATGAAATACATCTACACTATAATACTCACCCTACTCACGCAATGCCTTCTTGCGCAGTCTGTAACGGATTATCCAACAGAGATGGTGCGTCTGCAAACAGAACAGGATTATTATGCCATTGGCGATACACTAAGATTTAAGGCTTATCTGATTGATGGAGCGAGTGGACTTCCTTCTACCAGTGCGGAATATCCCGAAGGTAGGTCTCGGTTTGTGTACCTTGAGTTGCATGACACGCAAGCGGACACGCTCGTTTCTCGCTACATGATTAAGAAAGATTCTACTGGCCTCTTCGCCAACAAAGTCAAGATTCCTATGCACCTGCATACGGGTTACTATACTCTTGTGGCTTACACCAGATATATGATGAACTTCAGCACTGACCTTTTCGCTTACCATAACATATACATACAGGGCGAGCAGGACTATGTTGCACCTACTTCTAACAGCCAAGACATTAAGTTACCGCTGCGGATAAAAGCGGTTCCTGAAGGAGGCACGTTGCTGAAGGACTTTATGCAGTGTGTAGCCTACTCCATTAATGACGCTGACGGCAAAGGCGTTAACGCAGACGTCTGCATCATTGACGCACAGAACGACTCAGTAATTACGAGTGGCAAAACGGAGATTGACGGCATGGGACGGATGTTTTTCATACCGAGAGAGAACAAGAAATACGTTATAAGCGCAACGACGCTCAACGGACAGAACGTTAAAACCGACATAGGCATAGCGGCAAACACTGGTGTTACCCTAAGGGTTAACACAAGAAAAGACTTTATCTACATAGAGCCTCTGCTCTTGGGGTATAGCGTTGAGCAACTGTCGTTTATTGTGCAGGGCAGTGGCAAGACGCTTTATGTATCGCCTAACGATAACAACTACATCAAATTGGACAAACGGTCGTTGCCTAAGGGGCTGCTGAACATCAGCGTACTCAACAAAAAGAACAATGAAGTTTTAGCCGACAGACTGCTGTATAATGATTAGATGATGATTTAGGCTGGGACGGGCTGAAGGTCCAACAAGCGCATAGCCCAGGGCAAGCGTAGCGACACCCTGGGGGTTGTCGTATTATCACAGGTACGCTCTGAAAGAGTAAAAGCATTAAGACTTAAACACGTGTTCCTTATTGTGTTCCACTCCATACTTATTACGCTTTTGCTCTTTCAGAGCGTTTATGATATGTTGTTCGGTATTCATCCCCAGGGTGTCGCTACGTTTGCCCTGAGCTATGCGCTTATTGGACCTTCAGCCCGCTTTGAACGAAATCCGAAACTTGGGTATATAATGATTAAATTCTGATTAATATTCTTTAGAGGAAATGTGATTTCCATACTCATTATCCTTGGAATTTTGTGATTTTCATGCAAGAAAACCATGGATTTTTGTGATTTTCACGACTGAAAACCATGGATTTTTGTGATTTTCACAACTAAAAACCATGGAATTTTGTGATTTTACGTATAACTTATGCAGCACAAACAGATTGATTATGAAACTATTGCGAAGAAAAACAGATACATATCTCACACAGTGGAAGAAAGATAATGCAAGCCTTCCCTAAAATGGTAAATTTGGGAAACTCTACGAAAGCACCCTTTTCGCTCTGCGATTTGGGTGCTTTTATTGTGCAATCACGCCCTAATTACATCGTGATTTGGGCTTAATTACAACGTGAAATGATACATCTCGTTCTTCAAGGACGTAACTATCTAATAATCGGCATCTTACAATCATGCGCACAAAACTACGCAAAAATGGTAAATTTGGGAAACAGCGTATTTTCTTGCATATCCCAAGAAAAAGCAGTAACTTTGCACTCGCTTTCAAAGTGGAAGCAAAGGGGTGCTGTGCAGTTTTAGCATGGCTGAGATTACACCCAACGAACCTGAGGTGGGTAATGCCAACGTAGGGAGAATGGTATCCCTTTTTATTATTGTTATTATTATGGTTTACGGTGGGGATACTTACAAAAGCGTCTTCACCAATGAAAGGTTTACATGAAAAAAAATGTACTCTGTATCGCTGCACTTGCGTGTGCGGCAGACATCTATGCTACGGAACCTGTTGACAACGACAAGTCTGTAGTGCTGCAAGACGTTCAGGTAACTTCAACACGTGCCGACAAAAGCACGCCTGTGGCTTTTACTAACTTTGACCGAAAGCAGATAGAGAAGGTGAACTTCGGCAAAGACATCCCTCAGTTATTATCGCTCACACCGTCTGTCACCACTACGAGTGATGCTGGCAACGGCATTGGCTACACATCTATTAGGGTGCGCGGTGTTGACCCTTCACGCATTAACATTACCTCAAACGGTATTCCTGTTAATGATGCAGAGTCTTCTCAGGTGTACTTTGTCAACATGGGCGACCTGGCGTCAAGTATGCAGAGCATGCAGATACAGCGTGGTTGCGGCACTTCCACTAACGGTGCTGGTGCCTTTGGCGCAACTATCAATATGCAGACGGAAAATATTGGTGCGCAACCTTTCATTGGTCTCGACCTCAGCGGTGGCAGTTACTACAGCCATAAGGAGACATTGCGCTTCGGCACGGGTCTCATAGGCAACCACTTCGGACTGCAAGGTCGCATCTCTGACATCGGTTCTCACGGTTATCTGGAGCGTGCGCATACGGCATTGAACTCTTACTTCGTACAGGCTGGTTACTTTAACGACAACACCGTACTGAAGTTTATCACTTACAGCGGCAAGGAGAAGACGTATCACGCATGGAACTACGCCTCTAAGTATGAGCAGAGTCTTTATGGCAGACGCTATAACTCATGCGGCGAGTACTACGACAATGATGGCAACAGGCATTATTACGACAACCAGACCGACAACTACCGCCAGTATAACTACCAACTGATATGGAACCAGATACTCGGTAAGGCATGGAACCTTAACGTGGCACTACACTATACGAGGGGCAACGGATATTACGAGGAATATAAAGCGGATGACTATAACGCCATATATGGTCCTACGGACGATATTTACGATTCCTCAACCAGTAACTACATTCGCCAAAAGAAGATGGAAAACGACTTCTACGGCACTGTTGCATCCATTAACTATAAGCCTAACGAGCGTCTGAAGGCTACCATTGGCGGTGGATGGAACAAGTACGTTGGCGACCACTTCGGCATCGTTACTTGGACGGATAACCCTGATAACGCTCTCACTCCTGCCTATGAGTACTACCGCGACAGAGCGAAGAAGACGGACGCTAACATCTACGGCAAAGCAGAATGGGAATTTACTAAAGGGCTAAACGCTTACGTTGACCTTCAATACCGTCACGTAGGCTACCGTATGCAAGACCCTGGTGACCACTGGAAGAACGCTCCAAGCACAGAACTATGGGCGCACGACGACTTCGATTTCTTTAATCCTAAGTTCGGATTCAACTACCAGGTTAATGCAAACAACCGCCTCTACGTTTCTTACGGCATCTCACACAAGGAGCCTACGCGTAACGATTACCAAGACAACTACGTGCAACACCTCAGCGCAGAGAAGTTGCAGGACATGGAGTTGGGTTACAAATACGCCAGCACGAAGTTCTCGGCAGGTGTGAACCTGTACTACATGTACTACAATAACCAGTATGTGCTGACAGGAAAACTTAACGACATTGGTGAGATGATTGCCAGCAACGACAACAGCGGACGCAGTTACCGCACAGGTATAGAACTGGAAGCGGCTTGGAAACCCGTGTCTTGGTTCCGCTGGGACGCCAACGCTACCTTCTCACGTAACCGTAATAAGGACTGGAATGTCTATCTTGATAAGGGGGGAAGCGTGAACCTCGGCAGCACTCACACCTCGTTCTCACCAAGTGCTGTATTCAATAACATACTGACATTTACATACAAGGGATTTGAGGCGAACATACAAAACCAGTTTGTAGGAGAGCAGTACCTTACTAACACCGACTGTAAGTACTATACTAACTACAACGCTGATGGCACTGTAGACCAACAGGTGGGCATGACACTCGACTCTTTCTTCACCACAAACCTTGACCTCTCCTACTCTTTCGACACTAAGAAGACGGGACTGAACTCTCTTGGCATGAAGGAATTGCGCATTGGCATATCTCTTTACAACCTCTTCAGTGCGGAATACGACAACAATGGTTGGGCGGCACCAGCATACCGCATGAACAACGGCACAGTGGAGGCTTACTGTACTGACAACCTTTACATGGCTGGCTTTGCGCCATCAGCACCGTTTAACTGCATGGCACACCTGTCAGTAAGATTCTAAAACTCTTACTTAACAACCATACAATGGAGTTTCTATCAGAATATTGGCTTGACATATTGACTACGCTCCTTGGACTCTGGTACCTTATACTGGAGTTCAGGGCAAGCATATACCTATGGTTTGCAGGCTTCATAATGCCTATTCTCGATATTTGGCTATACTGGACGCACGGTCTTTACGGTGATGCCGGTATGTCCCTTTATTACGCTCTCGCTGCGGCATGGGGCTGGGCGGCGTGGCGTTTCGGGAAAAAGAGAAACCAACAGAAGGGCGAGGAAATGCCTATCACGCACACACCGCTACGTCTGTATCTGCCAATATTGGCATTCTTCCTCATAGCATGGTCTGCCACCTACTATATATTAGTCAATTTCACAGACTCTACGGTGCCTTTGTTAGACGCCTTTACCAACGCACTCAGTTTCGTAGGGCTATGGGCTTTGTCAAGGAAATACATAGAACAATGGTTCTTCTGGATTATCGTAGACGCCATCTGTTGCTACCTTTACACCGTTAAAGGTATTCCGTTCAAGGCAGGACTGTATGGACTTTACACCATAATAGCCACAGCTGGATACTTTAACTGGAAAAAGAAAATGAAATAAAGTCACATGAAAAAAGAAGCAATACTCTCACAAACAATCAACAGTATTCTCTCCTCCAACGGGGGAATGCAAGGAGAGGCTGTCATACTTGCTAATGGTGAGTACCCAACCCATGAGGTGCCACTCAATATTCTGCACAATACGCAGTGCCTCGTGTGCTGCGATGGAGCGTGTATGCAGGCATTAGAACACGGCATAGAACCTACTGACGTGGTGGGAGACGGTGACTCTTTGCCCCTCAACATTAGGGAGCACTTAGGAGAACGACTACATATTGTTAACGAACAGGAATTTAATGACCTTACAAAGGCTACACGCTTCGTTTTGAAAACATATCCAGAAACGAAGACAATAGTATATCTTGCCGCAACAGGAAAACGCGAAGACCACACCTTAGGCAACATCTTCTTGATGGGATTCTATGCGGACCACTTCAACATCAAACCCATTATGGTTACAGACCATGGATATTTCGTTGCCGTTAAGGGCAAACAAACGTTCCGTTCGTACCCAGGTCAGCAGGTAAGTTTGTTCAACCTGTCATGCAAAAAATTTGTGAGCAAAGGACTGAAATGGAATTGTTACCCATACACAATGATGTGGCAAGGAACACTAAACGAGGCAACGGACGAAGAATTTGAAATAGATGCCGACGGAACATATATGATATTCATGAACTGGTAGGTTAGCAACGGCTAACCTGCCTTTTTTGTTTAGAAGAACATCTTATAAGGAACAAAACAACACGACTATCAACGAAATACCTAAACAACCAAACTACCCAATAGCCCAACTACCAAATAACAAAACAAAGAAACAACCATCTCCGAAAAACAGAACAATTAACACAGAAAAAAGGCAAAAAACTTGCACCATAATATTTTTATTACTAACTTTGCACCCGAATTGCATTTGGTTCCCTGCGCCAATATATTTTACGGCGTAAGGGCTAAGATGGGAACGCAGCGAAAATCTGCGACATTACCCGATGCTGTGAGTCTATTGTGAGGGCGGCAAATAATGTCACTGTCCCACCTCAAGAGTCGTTTTTGCTCTTGCCCAAAACCCTGGGATGGGAAGACTGCCGAACCTTTGGACATAGTCAGAAGACCTGCCATTTGCAAGATTGAAAGGAGTGCCTGCGGGAGTACGGGCGCACGGAATCATAAAAGACATAATACATGATTAGAAAAATCTTGGTTGCTAATCGTGGTGAGATAGCAATACGCATCATGCGTAGTTGCTACGAAATGGGCATACATTCCGTTGCTGTATACAGCACGGTTGACCGTATGTCACGCCACGTGTTATTTGCCAACGAAGCAGAATGGATTGGAGAATCAGCAAGCAGCGACAGTTATCTGAACATTGATCACATTATTGCCGCAGCTCACAAACACAACGTTGACGCTATTCACCCAGGCTATGGATTCCTCTCTGAGAATGCAGAGTTTGCGCGTCGATGCGAGGCTGAAGGCTTCATCTTCATTGGTCCACGCCCTGAAACGATGGAGGAAATGGGCGACAAGATTAGTGCGCGCCGCAAGATGATTGCGGCGGGAGTACCCGTTGTGCCCGGAACTGAGGAACCACTGAAGAGTGCTGAAGAAGCAGTGAAGGTGGCTAAGGAGATTGGTTTCCCCGTAATGCTGAAGGCTTCTATGGGCGGTGGAGGTAAGGGTATGCGCCTTATCCACAGCGAGGACGAAGTGGAAGAAATGTACAACGCCGCTAAAAGCGAGGCTATGGCTGGCTTTGGCGATGACACCGTGTACATTGAGAAGTTCGTAGAAGAGCCTCACCACATCGAGTTCCAGATTCTTGGTGACAAACATGGTAATGTTATACACCTCTACGACCGTGAGTGCTCAGTACAACGTCGTAACCAAAAGGTTGTGGAAGAGTCTCCATCACCATTCATCGACGACACTCTGCGCCACGAAATGGGTGCTAAGGCTGTAGCTGCGGCAAAGGCTGTAGGTTACGTTGGCGCTGGTACAATAGAGTTCCTCGTTGACAAATACCATAAGTTCTACTTCCTCGAGATGAACACTCGTCTGCAGGTGGAACATCCTATCACTGAGGAAGTGCTCGGTGTAGACCTCGTAAAGGAACAAATTCGCATTGCGGCTGGTGAGCCTCTAAGCATTAAGCAGGAGGAACTACGCCAGCATGGTCACGCTATTGAGTGCCGTATATGTGCAGAAGACCCTGAGCATAACTTCATGCCGTCACCTGGTGTGATACAACAGCTGACTGAACCACACGGCATCGGAACACGTATCGACTCTTATGTTTATGAGGGGTACGAGATACCAATGCACTATGACCCTATGATTGGTAAACTGATTGTATGGGCTGTGACACGTGAATACGCCATAGAGCGTATGCGTCGTGTGTTGTACGAGTACAAAATCACTGGTCTGACAACCAACATACGTTACTTGCGCAGAATAATGGATGTGCCCGACTTTAAGAATGGTGACTATAACACATACTTCATTGAGCGCAATGAGAAGTGGCTTCGCCCACGTTCGGGCTTCAAAAACGACTCTGAGCAGATGGCGGTGATTGCCGCTTACATCGACTACCTGATGGGTATTGAGGAGAATAAGCCTGACACAAGCAGTTATGACAGTTCGGCTATTAACCGTTGGCGTTCTTTCGGACTGCAGAAGGGCGTGCTGAGAGTGTAACATTCAACACAAAACAGACTAAAATGGAAATACAGATAGGAGACAAGATACAACAGGTCACACTGCTTTCAAAGGAAGGTAACAAGGTGAGCATTGACATTGACGGAAAGGTTTACAACCTTGACGTGGCGATGCTGCAGAACGGTACCTGCTCTATACTTTACAACGGTAACTCTTACAACGCCGAGATGGTAAAGAACGAGACAGGAAAGCACTACACCGTAAACCTCAACTACTCTACTTATCAGATTGATATGCTTGACTCTCAGGCTAAATACATGAGAATGAAGCGTCATAAGAGCAACGGTGTGCAGGCGGAAACGGTGACTGTACCTATGCCTTGCAAAATAGTAAAGGTACACGTTAAGGAAGGCGACAAGGTGAAGGAAGGCGACACTCTCTTCACTATGGAGGCGATGAAGATGCAGTCTAACTATAAGGTAGCGTGTGACTGTACCATCAAACAGGTACTTGTTAAGGACGGAGATGCACTCAACGCTAACGACGTGGCAATAAAACTCGACACTAAGGGCGAGGAGAAATAAACACAATCCTATTTTATTATGAAACTTACTGCAAGAGAAAGAATAGATACTTTACTTGATAAAGGAACGTTCGTGGAACTGGATAAGCACGTAATGCACCGCTGCACGGACTTCGGTATGGAGAAAAAACGCATCGAAGGCGATGGCGTTATCTCTGGTTACGGCAAGATTGACGGCAGAATCGTCTTTGTATACGCCTTCGACTTCAGCGTGCTTGGTGGCTCACTGAGTGCTGCTAACGCACAGAAGATTGCTAAGGTGCAGGACCTTGCACTGAAGAACGGTGCGCCAATCATTGGTCTTAACGACTCTGGTGGCGCACGTATTCAGGAGGGTGTGGAGTCTCTTACGGGCTTCGCACATATCTTCCGCCGCAACGTTATGGCGTCTGGCGTTATCCCACAGATATCTGCTATCATGGGACCTTGTGCTGGTGGCTCTTGTTATTCACCTGCTTTGACCGACTTTATACTTATGGTTAAGGAGCAGAGTCAGATGTTTGTAACAGGTCCTAACGTAGTAAAGGCAGTGACAAATGAGGACGTTGACAAGGAGACTCTTGGCGGAGCAATGACTCATAACAGCGTGAGCGGCGTAAGCCACTTTATATGCGACGACGACGAGGAGACGCTTATGACCATCAGAGAACTCATAGGCTTCATACCATCTAATAACATGGAGGACGCGCCTATACACCCTGTAACGGACGAAGTGAACCGTGTATGCCACGAACTTGATGAGGTTGTGCCTACAGATCCTAACGTGCCTTACGACATTCACAACATTATCGAGCCGATATGTGACCAACAGTACTTCTTTGAGGTGCAGTCTGAGTTTGCTAAGAACATCGTTGTTGGCTTCGGACGCATGGCAGGTCGCACAGTAGGTTTTGTGGCTAACCAGCCTAACTACCTTGCTGGCTCACTGGATATTGACGCTTCTGACAAGGCTGCTCGCTTCATTCGCTTCTGCGACTGCTTCAACATTCCTCTCGTAGCCATTGAGGATGTGCCAGGATTCTTGCCTGGTGTGCAGCAGGAACACAACGGTATCATACGCCATGGCGCGAAAATCGTATACGCTTTCGCTGAAGCTACGGTGCCAAAGATTACTCTTATCACACGTAAGGCTTACGGTGGCGCATACATTGTGATGAACTCTAAGTGCATTGGCGCTGACGTCAACCTTGCTTATCCTACCGCTGAGATTGCCGTTATGGGCGCAGAGGGTGCTTGTAACATTCTTTATCGCAAGGCAACTCCTGAGGAAAGGGCTGAGAAGACTAAGGAATACCGCGAGAAATTCGCTAATCCTATGCCTGCGGCACGCTTGGGTTACATCGACGAGATTATCTCTCCATGCGACACTCGTACACGTATCATACAGGCATTAGAAATGTCTCGTAACAAGAACCAGAGCAATCCACCTAAGAAGCACGGCAATATGCCGCTGTAATAAGGTATATACATAAAAAAAGTTACGGAATTATCACAACTCCGTAACTACTACATAGATAATTTAATTGTATTGTAATATTATTTTTTTAGAGCGCATTGGCTGTGAAGTCAGTGCGTTTTTATTTGTTTATCGATGTATTTTCTCTCCATTCATATATTGCGACTACAGCTTTGAAGTACAGCGTTCTTCCCTATTGACCATTATAAGCGAAGAGCTGAACAGCATCTTTCCACTCATCATTACTACGCAACCAATGCCTTAACACGACGTCATTGCCGAACCCACAAGCCCTTAGTATGGCGATAGAAGAACTGTTATCTTCTGGAACTGTGGCGTACAGTGTGTGCAGACGCAATACATTAAAAGCATAGTCACGCAACATTCGCATTGCCTCTGTGCCGTATCCCTTACCACATTCGTCCTCTGTTAGCGCTATGCCGACCTCTGCGCGCAGATGTTCTGGCGAGAAATTGAATAGGTCTGCCAACCCAACCGCCCTCATATCTGCCTGTGTGCAGCCTTCCTCTCCTATCCTTATAACAAAGCGGACCTGCTTGTCAGCATATATATCGTTGCTTTGACTCGTGATATAGTCGAGCAAAGTATAACGACTGTAAGGCACATTAGCATTGCTAACACTCCATTGTGAGCGATTGTTTTCTATGGTATAGAGTAACTCCAAATCCTCTGGCTCAAGAGCAGTCAGTATCATTTTCATCGATTGTCAGTATTATTTTCGTCTAACTCCGTATCTCTCTTCTTGCTTGGTAAGGCGAAGAACATAGCCAACCACGTTATTATACCGAGGTAATAGAACGTTGTTGCAGTGCAATAAAAGTAGTATAACAACACTTCTGCCACCGCCAAAGCGCACAGTAAGGTCATTCGCACCATACATAACAGCCCATAACGTTCTTTCATTCTCACAGGAGTGACGTATTTAAGCAGTAAAGGCACTCCAGCAATGGTTAGCACTGTTGTTAACATCTGTACGTAATAAGCCTCCACTGTCAGCTCTGTGGCGTTAGGAAAGCCACACGACAGCCATAGCGACACAGCGCATATCAATGGTAAGAGCAACAGTCCTACATAAGGTTTTCTGTTATATTCCTCCATTATTTTACCTCCTTTATGAAACCATGCCTATATGCATATAGCAACTCTCTTAGGTCATCAATCTGCATTTGTAACTCTTTTCCACGGTCAGTATCAGCGACAAGCAGTCTGCGACCAATGTTCTCCACTATCTGCATATTCGACTTGATGTCTCTACCTTCACGTACCGCGTCTTCAACATTGGTGAAAGGCTCATGCTGTACCAGTTCAAACTCACGGCTATGATATACAAGTGTGTAACCAGCAATGCCCGTTTCCTTGTGGTATGGCTCTGCAAAACCACCGTCAATGACCATCAACTTGCCGTTAGCTCTTATCGGACTCTCTCCGCTTGCAACGTGAACAGGCACGTGTCCGTTAATAATATGTCGATTCTCACCTGTTACTCCGAAGGCGTCAAGTATCGCGTCCACGGTCTCTTCGTTGTCCCTCAGACGGAAGAAAGCTCCTTTCTTCTCCACATGAGTTTCCTTTTCTGCTAAGAAATAGCGTTCAAAAGTCGCCATTTTCTGCTTGTCGAAGAGGCAAGAGTCCTTGCCGCACCAGAGATAAAGGAAGTAGTCTACGGCATACTGTTTTTCTTCTGGCGAACAATCGTTCTGAAAAGCAGACCTTACTATCATTCCTGTGCGCTTCATTAACAAATGTCCAGACAGTCGAACACCAGGCATTATCTCCACAGCCTTTAGCGTTCCGTCTTCGTTAAGCGGCACAGAGGCATGGAAAAGCAGGTTATTGTTATATACGGCATACATACAACCATGCGTCAACAAGGCACGTATGTGTCGGTGGAACTTCTCTGACACACGGAAAGAGTGGTTAAGTTTTGCCATTAAGAGCTTCTCTTCGGGTGTGAAGGCACTTGGATTCTGCGGGTCAATAGTAGGGAAATTCATATCAAGCATCTTGTATTCCTTACCATCAATATTACACATTCCCGTTGAATAGTTTACATGTTCAAACATACAACGGTCTTCCATGTGCCACGTAGGATTACGTTTGAAGATATGAGCCTCTGCCTTAAACTGTAGAACAGCAACGGCTTTGTGCATCATAGCCATCAAACGCAGCGTCTTTTGGTCAAACCTATCCTTGTTATTAGCGTTTAGTATCGGTTGGAAAGCAGTGCATGGATCATCGCCATAGGTCTCCATAGCGAAAGTAGCAAGTGGCATAAGGTTTATGCCATAGCCGTCTTCAAGCGTCATAAGGTTTGCATATCTGAGTGAAAGGCGTATCACATTGCATATACAAGCATCGTTACCAGCGCAGGCTCCCATCCACAGTATGTCGTGATTTCCCCACTGTATGTCCCACGAATGATACGTTTCGAGCTTGTCCATCACCAAATGCGCACCAGGACCACGGTCGTATACATCTCCAAGGATATGTAACTGGTCTATGGCAAGACGCTGAATGGTGTTGGCGAGAGCTGTGATAAAGTCGTCAGCACTACCTGTTGATATTATGGTATCAATGATAACGTTGACATAGGCAGCCTTGTTAGCCTCCTCAGTACGTTCGTGCAAGAGCTCTTCAAGTATATAACTAAACTCCTTTGGCAGGCATTTCCTTATCTTAGAACGTGTGTATTTGGAGCTTACCTCACGGAATACGCGCACCAACTGATGCAATATCATGCGATACCATTCTACCAAGTCTTCCGTATTAGCCTTGATAAGCTCGAGCTTCCTCTCAGGATAATATATCAGAGTGCATAGCTCTTTCTTCGCATTAGAAGGCAAGTACTCACCGAATATCTCGTCAACCTTCAGCTTTATGCGACCAGACGCATTCTTCAACACATGGATAAACGCCTCATGTTCGCCATGTATATCAGCAAGGAAGTGCTCCGTTCCCTTCGGAAGATTAAGTATAGCAGAAAGGTTTATTATCTCTGTAGAGGCGGCAGGAACATTTGGAAATGATTTCGCCAACAACTGCAGATAGTGCATATCATGCTCTATGTCGTATTTACTGTTTAGCATTTTTATTGTATTAGTAGTTCTTAGGATTAATGATATAGGTATTATTATTCAGGTGTTATGCTGTAGCCATGCCTCAACGCGAACGTCTCTTCAATATGCTTCTGTAGCTTCTTTGCGAATTTTACAGCATGAAGTCGTTTCAACTCCTCCATGACGACATCCTCGTTAAAGTCAGTATATCTGAAGAGGCGATAAAGCTCGGCGTATCGTCTCAGTGTTAACCTGGACATACCTATATGC
>CAKQDQ010000007.1 GCA_934229335.1 uncultured Prevotella sp. | reverse complement strand
GTTATCATCCCTACCCGTTGAGCCAGAGTTAAGCAAGTTGGTTCCCATGAAAGGAGTTTTGTCCGATCCTGTATTATAACCTACTTGGTTGCTGAGAGTGTAAGACTCCCAATTGATGCGTGCACCACCAAATAGTTCTAAAGCATGGGCATCCCATCTATGCTTCCAGTTAACACGCGTATCTGACATTACAGAGTTTTGCTTTGAGAAGAGCGAACGTACTTCATTCTCACGGAAGTCATTGACTGCACTTACATAATAATCTGGTACGCCATTGACAGGAATATAATACTTCTCGTTAGTGTTAACCAGATTATAACTAAAATGTTCACTCAACGTAAGGTCTGGCATAATGGTCCATGTAGGTGTCACTGTAAGGTTGAGCATTGAGTTTTCAAAACGGTTCTTGTTCTCTGCCTCAGCATACTCATTAAGTGCCCATGGATTAGCCAACTTCCAGTTGTATGAGGAGTAGTCAGCAAGTGCCTCCGTAAGGTAAGACTCATCAGATATATCAAGCTTAGAATCTGATAACTGTCCTGCTCCATATGAATATGGACTGAGGAATGGTGCCTTGGTATAGGCAAGGAACGTTGGCGATGTAGGAGTACCCTCTGTATAACCAGACGGTGCTCCATCATCACGGACATCACGCGTAGTGTTAGCGAACGAAGCATCGAAACGTACCGCCAGATTCTTAATAATATTAATATCGGTATTGAAACGTATGTTCAGACGACTCATATCATTATAACGCAGCGTGCTCTTTGCATCAGTATATCCGAGCGAGAGATTGTATGACGCTATATCATCACCACCTTCCACGTTTATGCCGTAGTTTTGTGTAAGGGCAGTACGATAGATTTCCTTCTTCCAGTCTGTGTTGTTATGATATTGTTTGTAATAATAGTAGTTAGGATCTTCGTTTAGGAAACGAAAATCTGTCACTGTCGTACCCGTTGTGCCTAATAAATCGGAGGTATAAGTACGATACTGTGAGGCATCCATCATGTCAACAGTCTTCGGTTTCATTGTCACACCAGCCGAGATAGAAGCGGTAATACGTGTCGCCATACTCTTACTGCGCTTTGTGGTAATGACAATAACGCCATTAGCACCCTTCGCACCGTACAGGGCTGTACCGTTACGCACGATTTCTACTTTCTCTATATCCGCAGGATTGATAGAAGAAAGAATATCGTTGTACAGTCCACTATGTATCAGTGAGCGACCATACTGCTGGTCATAGATAACGCCATCAACAACGATGAGAGGCTGCGCATTTACATTTAGAGAGTTAAGTCCTTGGATAAACATATTGGCGCCGACACCGGGTGTACCGTTATGCTGGGTAGTATAAGCATAGGCTCCAAGTTGTTTCTGTACCTCTTCTTTGATATTCACAGCAGAGGAATACTTAAAGTTCTCGGCATTGTGTCCCTCGCTCCGTTCTATTTCTGCGTCATAAAGGGAGGTAAAGGCATCAGTAGTTACATATGTGTCCTTCTGTCTCTGTTCCCCCGACAAGCCTTGCATAACAGGAGTGTATGATGTTAGACGCACATATAAGGCAGAAGTAAAATGTGGGACGCACAGTGTATATGTACCATCTTCCTTGGTTAAAACGCTATACCCAGAGATACCTTGTGCAGAAACCATAGCACCTGCTAAAGGCTGTTTTGTTACAGCATCCAACACTCTGCCCGTAACAGTACGCATGGCATATTTATCATTATGCAACGCTTTATTATCAGCTTTAACAGTCTGGGGCACCGCATCCTGTGCCGATACTGCCACTGTAGAGGAAGCGGCAGCCAGACTTAGTAATAAATATTTGTTCATAATTCTTTTAAGGGTTAGAGGTTGCTTGTATGTGGTACAACTATTATGCGGTCAATACGCAATATACGATTATACAAACCATTATTAACTTGGCTGTTAGTTGGACAGGTTTTGAATATCAATTCTACTTTTGAGCCTTGTCCAAGTGCATACGTTGTATATGGTACCTTAACATTCGTGGCAACCTTAAACGTATTTATCTCATCCTTGGTAGTCTCCCATGTCGCAGCAGTTTGATTTTCGCCTCCGTCAAGTGGTATCCAGTCTCTTTGAAGTGAAGGTATTGTGCCATCCTCATTTTGGTATCTCATATATACCTTAAACTTTGTAGGCAAGCGTTGCGTTTCTGAAGCATATTCATCGCCTGCTATCGCTGGTGCCGTTACGACATATATGTCATATCCTACATTAGAAAGAAGATTAGGCAGACTGAAGTATGACGTGGTATTTGATCTTGACAATGCGGCAATCTCCACATACGCATTGTTTGACACCTTACCATAAAAATCATTGCTTGCTGCCACTCTATAAATTGTCGCAGGATATACTGTAGTACTTTGGTCAACAGAGTCAAGACGCGCCCCACTCTCACCCTCGGCAGATATTCTTCTGAGGAATGTCTGTGTAGGAGAAATATTCCATTGTGTGGCCTTCATAACCTGACCATTAGAACACTCTATATTAGTAGTACCATTAAAGACTCCCCCCACAGACCATGGTTTGTCATACTGATAATACTTCAGTTCGCTGTCGCCCCATGCCGCCTTACGCATATTGTAGCGCACTGCATTTGTTGACATAGCGGAATCCTGTAACGCAGCATCGGTGTTTGCATTGCGATTAAATATTGTTCCCTGCAAGAGAGCGAGACGTGCCTGCACCCACGTTAGGGAGTCACGCTTGTCGCCAACCGATTTGTCATATTGGAAGTATTGTTCATACTGTGGCACTATAGTTTTCCACACGTCATTGGTTGGTACTACTGCCCAATATGAAGAATCTTCTGACTCTATAGGAGCAAGGTATGTGGCAAGTAGATCATTGCGCATGGTGACAACAGAATCAAGATACTGCGTCTTACCGTTTACAATCTCACCCGGCACACTCTTCGACTCATCGAAATAATACCTATCATACTTTCCAATAAAGTCGGCAACAGAGTCTGTTTCTTCATCCTTTGCCATATATTCATAAATGCTTGGGAAATACTTAGCCTGTCCTTCAACGGTATAAAGCATACCATTGCTACACGACTTATTGGCAGTCAACAGTCTTTTGCCAGCAAAAGCCGTCTGTGTCAGCACCTGATACTTGCCATTCATCATCAATAGCGAATCATGAGTAAGAGAAGATACCGAACGAGTGTAATACGTGATATGGTTCTGCAGGAATTCCTTTATCGCTTCATTGTCAGCATCACGTACCCCTGCCGTTTTCTCTGCATTGTACTGTTCTATTACCTTCTGTGCCTCCTGTTCTGTGAATGCGCTATTCACAGGGGCGAAAACACTAAATGTTCTTGCACCTGCCAATGTTCTATCATATCCTACAGCTTTTACTACACTGGCAAAGTTAGTAAGCTCTGCATCATTATCTATGACACTCCACAGACTCTGTGAACCACTCTGTACATCTGGATTATAATGTTCATCCCATGAATCTGCACATGCCGCAAGCGTTAATGCCACTACGGGCACCATGAGCAAAGCCTTTATGTTAGGTGTTATACTATTCATAGTTGTTGCTTTTATTTTGTGTATTCCTTAAAGTGGTGACTCCATTTTGCCTGACATCACACCGTAAATACTCTTCGGTACTATTTCAAGGTAATCAAGCATAAACTCCGTACCCTGACTTGAGGTACTGCGTATGCGTAGATAATGGTCCGTATTCGGGTCGATATGAACCGTGCAGAGCACCTTACGGAAGGTATACTTAGAATTAACGAACTCTGTATTGTTTTGGTGAATGGCTCCATAAGGTCCACGATAATATCCGAGGTTCTTCAACATCTTTTGGTCGGCAGCCTTATCTTCATCAGTCATGCTCACCCAATCACTTGTCCATTTCGTTCCTAAGATGTCCTGAAGGTTCTTAGTCATATCAATAGGAATACCCTGAGGCTTTCCGTCGAAGTATACTTGGGCTATGCCACGTGTCTCTATGAATGCAGCACCGAGCCTTATCTGATAATCTCCTTCAAACGGCACTGGTGGAAGACGGAACGTTATGTCATAGTCACCGATAAGGTTCATCTCGTCACCTTCGTAACAGTCGAAGTTCCAGTGCGGACGACGATATACAAAGAAGCCACCGTTTACCTGCGTATTGTCAAGGAACCCATTAGGGAAGTAATAATTCTTACCATTGGCAAAGGTGTAATCTCTACCTGAGTCATCCTTTGTTGGGTCACCATTGAGACGTATATTCATAGTCATCAACTCAGGGAATATTGTTGACATATCCATACGTATATTATCATTAAACACCGTATTCTGCGTCTCATAGTCAAAGGCTATCACCTTGTCTACATAGAAGTATCTTCCGTTAGGACCATCCTGTACATACCTATCCTCGATAGTAGGATTTATGTATGCTCCGTGAACTCTGATGTTATCCTCCAACTTTACCCTGCGGTTCACGTAACGTTCATACTGCACATCGCCGTCAAGGTCTCCATAAACCGTGGCTTGCTCTATCTTCATCATAGTGTGAGGAAGCAATGTCTCGTACCAGTCACATGGGTTCAGAAGATTCTTCTTTATCATTATGGCTGTAGTATTGTATGGTGATGGGAAGCCACTTACCTCACGAGGAGTAAGAAGGTTCCAACCTATACAGTCACGTGTTATAACATGATAGGCAATAAACATATTGAGAGCATTCCAACGATTAGTGTAGTCACCTTTGTTAGCATCATCATTTGCCGCCTTATAATCATCGTTATTGCCATATACAGGGTCATAGAGTTTACGTGATAACTCATAAAGGGCGTTAATCACACTTTCACTCGACGAAGCATCTACTGTTATACCATTATCCGCAAAAGCCTTGACATATACTTCATCTGGTTCTACGAATGCTGTAAAGCCATACTTCTTCTCACTTGGTGCCACCGCTACCTCTTGATGTCCGTGTGATGAATACTCCTGATAGCCATACAGGTCGGCATTATAGCTCTCATCCCTTATCTTATATAATGTATCTACCAGTCCTGTTGCTTTCAATGCAGTATAGAACATCTTTATTCGGTCGTTCTCGCCCAGTATGTCTGCCAGTGAAGAGTTTGCCATCTCAAGCACTTTGTTTATAGGCTGCACTATGCCATTCTGTACAGAATCATCCTTCTCTGCATACTTTACATACGCAGAACGGTTCAACCATACGACGGCATTGTTGTTGTCGTCCACTCCATGCGTAATCTGTATGTAACGGTTGTTCATGTTCGCAGTATTCAAAGTACCATCGTTCATGTCAACCGTACTGTACATATTGTCTATAAGATGAGTCTTAGCCAGCGTGTCACACTCTTCCTTTGTCAGTTCCTCTACACTTCCTTTTCCTTTTTCATGCAGATAAGCCTCCATTGCTGTGTTATCTGGCAAGAAACAAGTATAGTGACCAAACGTAGAAAGCAAATCGTCCATTCCTGCTGTTTTTACTACATAAGCGAACTGACTGTACTGCGGGCGATTGTTGATGTAGTCATTCATCATTTCGCCAGAGAATGTATAGAAGTTCTCCTCTGTAGGTTCGTCAGAGCAACTCACGGTCATGAGAGCTGTGACTGCACACAATGCGGCAACAAGAAGCCTCATTCTGTATGTAATACATATCTTTTTCATTGTTATGACTTTTCTTTGAAGTTATTGTGATAACGTATTATCGGTGTAACTGTTCAGCCGTGTATACTACAATATCTTTTTCCGTAATTTACTTTTTTACTATCGACGAGTACGTTAAGCGTATACGGCTTTATATCAGAGAGTTAGCAAATAGCAGCCTCATAGCTATCTTTTTGCTCTGCAATCACAGTGCTTTTACCTTGCAATCTCTATCATATTGCATTGCAAAAGCTATGTGATTGCGGAAGCGTTGAATACATTTTGCATGGTTTCCTTTATTTACCATTTGAAGCTACTGCAAAAGGTGATGTTATGCATCTGCTATAGCTGAATAGTTACTTATCGGTGGTACATTATTCTCCAGTGCCAAATGCGGTATTCTGTACCAAAGCCTTGTTAACCTTTGTCTCTGTGATGTTATACGGCCAGTACATATAATCCAACTTCGAGAACTTTGTTGCGGCTCCTGAGCCTCCCGAAGTAAACTTCGTAGCGATGCACTTCTTTACGTAATCAGTGTTACCATCACGTCTTGCCCTTCTGACAAGATCATAATATCTCTTGCCTTCAAACATCAGTTCGCGCTGTCGCTCTGCCAGTACAAGGTTTTCCATCTGCTCCTTTGACTTGTAGGATACATACATCAGTGTGTCACTCAGTTCATTGTCTGCCTGAAGAACCGAACGTTTGTCAACTGCATTTACCAATGCAAACGCTTGTTGCAGTCTTTCTTCGTCAATCTGACTCAGTTCTGTTTCTGATGACATCATCGCTGCCAGTGCCTCTGCCTTCATCAGCATCACGTCTGTAAGACGATATACTATCCAATTGCTCTTCACCTTTCCGTTAGTATATCTTGAAGAAGATGTAAGAGACGGTGTAGCCTTACTGACCGTACCATTGGTGTAAGTGAACTTCCATATCGCGTTGTTCCTCACATTTTCGTAGAAGCGCGTGTCTTTTTCATAATACACCTGCGTTGAGGTTATCCTTGAGGTACCAGCCTCATTCACAAGTTCTGCAGGTCCGCTCAATCCCATACCACTGGTATAGGGACCATACAGCCAGTTGACTGAAGCGTTGCTCGTCATATTCTCATCCGACATATACACCAGTTCGAATATGCTTTCGGAACTATTGCCTACACCGAATATTTGGTTATATGCGTTTCCGAAATCTCCACTGCCCTGATTATAATCGCTGATAAGTGGGAAGCCGTTAAAACGTTTCAGGTCGCTAATGCCGTCAGTGCTTTCCTCATACTTCTTCTTTTTGCTCTCAATCACCTTGTCGGCATACTCTATACACTTCTGGTAATCCTGCTTCCACAGATACATATCGCAGAGCATGGCATATATCGCCTCTCTCGTGATGCGACCAGTCTGATACAATGACTTACTCTCTGTAGATGCTGGCCACACCGTTACCGCATCGTCTTTCACTGATTCAAGGTCGTTTATCAGGCTGTCTAATACTACCTCAAACTTCGTAGCTGGTAGATTCATTACCTGATCATCGTCATAATATGCCGTTGTAGTATAAGGAACATCACGGAACGTGCGTATAAGATAGAAGTAGCACAAATCGCGCAAAGCAGCACATTCTGCTAAATCTGCCTTCAGTTCACTCTGCGTGAATGCCTTATCCTTGTCTGCCACGGCAGGAGCCTGGTCTATAACAGTATTCGCTTGGTTGATAATATAGTAGAACTGATCCCACGAAGTAAAAGCATTCGATGCCGTAATATTCTCCGTCAGCACATTCTGCAGATGAGCGTTGTTAGTGGTTAGATTGTTCGCTACTACGTCATCACTGCGATACTCTCCCCATATCATCATCCTCTCTGTTACATTAGCAGACTGCATTGTGGCATAAATTCCTGCTATCATGTTGTCCACGTCCGACTTCTCATTCCAGAACTCGTCTTTCGTGATTATATTCTGTGGCTTCACCTCTAACCAGTCGGAGCATGATGACAGGCAGGCTGCCATCAGTGGCAACGCCAACAGATACTTGTATATTCCCTTTGCTTTCATGTCTTGTACTTTATAAAGTTAGAATATTAGAAGTCAACAGTAACGCCAAGCGTGAAAGAACGCGAGCGCGGTGTCTTTGAGTTATCCACTGCTGGGCCATATCCGCTCTGACTTACGTCTGGGTCAACACCACTATACTTTGTTATAATAAACGGATTGTTGGCACTGCAATAAAAGGCTATATTGTTAAGTCCTATCGGCTTCAGTTGTTTCTTGTTTAATGAGTATGACAACTGTATGTAACTGCAACGCAAATATGTTCCGTCTTCTACGAAACGGTCGCTGACAAGTGTGTTGTAGTTTGACGTACTACCATACATTGCTCTCGGTATCAGCGTCACGTCTCCCTCCTTACGCCAGCGGAAGTTCACCGCCTGGCTCTGGTTGTTATTACCTGTCATAGCCTCAGCGTTCAGACGTGCCATATTGATTATCTTATTGCCTATACGATATGAGAACTGTGAGTTGAGCCTCCATCTGCCGTATGATAACGTTATACCGAAGCCACCTGTCAGTTTTGGTAATGAAGAACCAAGGTAAACAATATCAAGTGCGTCTATGTTACCATCATTGTTAATATCCTCATAGATGGCATCACCACCTGTGAAGGCATAGTTCTTGCCAGTGCCATCGTTAGTATAATTGTAATGCATACGTACTGGGTCTCCCTTAGCATCTAACACTACCTCACCTTCCTTATTGAGAACCACAGGTGCTGTCTTGCCCTCTGCGAGGAAAGCACTGCGTTCCTCTGGGCTAAGATCCTTGAACGTCTCGTAGTTGTACTGGTATACGCCCTTTGAACGGAAACCGTATATTGCTCCAAACGGATTATACAACTGTACGCGCTGCAATACCTCTCCGTTAGCATAACTGAATGTAGAGTTAAGCGAATTAAGCACATACTCGTCCATCTCAAGAATCTCATTGTGGTTATTACCAAAGTTTACGTTGAAGTCTGCTGTGAACTTACCCTTCGTAATAAGCTTATTAGTGCTTGCATGGAACTCCCAACCCGTATTACGCATCTTACCTCCGTTCTTATAAGGAAGTGTCGTAAAACCAGTATTTGACGGTATGCGATAGTTACTGAGCAACATATTAGACGTTGTAGAGCGATACATCTCAAACGTAATATTAAACTTATCGTACAGTCCGAGGTCGATACCAATGTTGTAACTATTGTTTATCTGCCACTGCAGGTCGGTCAGTCGGATGTTCTGCACAAGCATTGACGACATGTCTATATAGTTTGCTCCTGCTCCATACTTACTTACATAGAGATAATTTTGGTTAGGCTGGTTACCCACACGTCCCCATGATGGTCTTATAGAGAGCATCTTCAGGCCTACCTTCTCTCTTGCCCACTCCATAAACGGCTCATCGCCAAGGTTCCATCTTAATGATACTGCTGGGAAGTATCCCCATCTGTTGTTAGGTCCGAACTTTGTTGTACCATCGGCACGCAGCGAGAAGTCGAACATATATCGGCTCTTGTAAGCATAGTGAGCAGAATATGTAAAATACAATGAACGCCACTCTGAGTAGTAAGAACTCAGTCCTGTGTTGATACCAGAAGCGTCTGGACTCTCTATGCCAGAGCCTGCCAAGCCCTTACCACCACTTGACTGTCCGCTTGCCGAACCTGTGTTCAGCTCCATTCTTGCCATCATCTGCAAGGCATGGTCCTGATTTTCAAAGTGTGGAATGAAGGTCAACGTATGTTTGGTATTAAATCCTACACTCTTCGAACTTGCAGACGAAGCGGTGTTCACACCATCCTGCCACACATTTGTCTTCAGCTCCGAAGGATAGAATGAGTCATCATACTGGTTGAATACACTCATATACACGCTACCACGCCAGTTCAACTGTGTGTGTTCCTCATCCATGCCAAGGAGATGATAATTTATCACCAACTCCGGTGCGAGGTCATAAGTGCGCCTTGTCTTCTTCGCAAGATTAGCACTTGCCACAGGGTTCACGTAACTTTTCTGGTTACCATCAAAGCAACTTGACGCCGATTGCAACATCTGATAGTAGCGGTTTGTGTTCTCGCCAGTAACAGGGTCCTGCACATAAACGCTCATGTTAGGCATCTTCTTCATAGCAATCGCCAGCAGGTCGTCGCTTGACAGATGGTTCTTCGTGTACGTAAGCGTGAAGTTAGTTGATACCCTTATGCGCTCACTGATATTATAGTCGAGTGCCACACGGGTTGAAAATCTGTTCAGTTTCTGCTGTATTATCGTACCAGTCTCATTATCAAAGCCACCACCTATGCGGAATGATGCTTTCTCACCACCACCAGCTACAGAGATATAGTGGTTTTGTCTCAAGCCCCACTGCGTTACCTCGTCACGCCAGTCAGTATTATTGTTATACTGCTCATACTCAGAGAAGTCATGCTTATAGTTTATCTCGTTAATAGACTGTGACGTATTATCACTCTGTGATGGATTAAAGTAACTCTCCTTCAGAAGCATAGTATAGTCGTTACCGTTCAGTAACGCATACCCCTCTGGCTGGTGAGTCGTAGTGAGTTTCATTGAGTACGATACACGCGGCTTACCCATCTTACCACGTTTCGTCGTTATCTCAATAACACCCGAACCACCTTGCGAACCATATACCGCAGTTGCCGCAGCATCTTTCAGCACGTTAATAGCCGCAATATCTTCTGGGTTAATGTTAAGCAGTTCGGCGAACTTCTCGTCATTTGCTCCTGCAAGGTCAAACGTCGACATATCAACAGAACGTACATTGCCGTCAACAACTATCAGTGGATTAGAGTCCGTCAGTGATGATAGCGATGAAGAACCACGCAAGCGTAACGTAGAACCTGCGCCAAGGTCACCTGAGTTACCCACGATGTCGAGTCCTGCTATCTGTCCTTGCAATGCCTCATCAATGCTGGTAATGCCCAGTCCCTCAAGGTTCTTCATATCCACAGCCTGCTTTGCGTAAGAAATCTCTCTTTCAGGTATAGCCAGGTTGTTACCACTTGCAGAACGTTTCTTTGTAACGACGACCTCGTTTAATTGCGTAGCCGACTCCAATACCACGTCATACGTATTCTTGTCTATCGCTACACTCTTCGTCTTGAGACCTACATACGAGAATCTTATCTTATTTCTGGCATCCTTCACTGGCATCATGAAGTTACCGTTCATATCCGTTACGGTAGAGTTGATGATACGTCCGCTCTTGTCTATCTCACACACCGTAGCCCCCATCAGCACTCCCAAGTCGTCAGAGACCGTACCGTGCACTGAAGATATCTGCTGTGCATTAGCCGCAACGCTGGCGAGCAATGCGGAAGCCAACGCGAGTTGCCTAAGTTTTATGTTGTATATCATTGTCTTTCTTTTTAGATGTTGTGAGTTATAGATTATTCATAGAACAGCGGTCCATCAATCTGATGCACTACAACGTCAGCGGCACCATATATAGACTTCGCCACTCCTACTCCTGTTCCCTCAAGCCAGTATTCGCGGCAGATATTGTTGTAAAGTCCCTCTGTCTTTACCACATGACGTCTGTTTCCGCATTGGTCAACTATCGTCAACTGCTTATTGCTGAAGTCTACATTCAGAGTGTAGTATCTACTGTTCTTTGTATTCAGCAACATTGACTCATAGTTGTTGTGATAAAGTTTATTGCCCTGTGCATCTGTCTCTGGTGCCATGTCTATCGCAACGGCGTTATCCTGTATGTGATACTTCACAAAGTTGAGTATTTTGTTCTTTATCTCCACACAAGTCTCATCTTCTTCATCGCCAGCCGCCACGAACGCTGCATCATATTGATCCCACGTTGGTAACTTACCAGCACTTATAAGTGCCCTTATCGACTCGTTTGTCGGAACATATATATTATAATTGTAGTTACCAAAGAGACTAATGTTGTAATTGTCTGTTACGTTAGAGCAACTTAATGTTGTTCCACCTACTTTCTGTTGTGATATCAGCAACTGGTCGTCAGTAGTAAGATGTTCTGACCCTTGCAGCAACTTCAGGAACTCAGAATACTCCGAATGTGCCTTTAGAGTCTCATATACTGATTTCGGTGAACTCTGAGGAATATTGCCATCAATAAGATAAGCCTTACCGTTACCCTCCTTACTTTGGTCATAGGTCTTCGTTACTAAAGCAGGATTTGAATGTTCTTTCTGCCAACCTCCATAAATAGAGATATTGTCCCCAGACCTCTTTACTACTATTGGCGTACCATTCTTTGTCTTGTACACCGTATGTCCGTCTTCAATGTCGCCCACTACAATAAGTTGGTTCAACATATCCTCCAACCTATTCTTAAGTGTTGCCGCAGTTACGTCCTTCTTCTGTAGTAATCCCTTGACAGGTGTACCATCGGCATTAATGTCGCAAGCGTAACTGTTACCAACCAGTGTAGAGTTCTCTGTATCGTAATATAACTCCAGCATCGACTTTTGGTTATCACCATAACTACAAGGATCCACATACTTCAGCATAGCGTTGTTAGTTGGCAACAAGAAGCTGTAATACGAATCCATAGAGTTAAGGTATGGTTTGAAGTCATATTTATCCACCGCCTCATATATAGTGCTAAACAAGTTCTGGTTTATCAATGCCGGGAAGGTTACCGAAGCGTATTCCATTGGTGGGAAGAGGCGTTTTGTTACATACACTACGCCATTACATCCAATAAAGCAACTGTCTATATCCGCTGGCGTCACACCCATTTGTGTTTTAGCATCATTGAGTATATTTCCGAACTTCGACGGTATTGTAGTGGTGAATGTCTTTAGCATATTCACGTTGAGCAGCGGTGCCAACACCTTATCAGGAACATTCTCCCATGTGCCGTACATATCCCTCAGTGCGCTACCGTCGCTGTTCCACCAGTTTTGTATAGCCTCGTTGGTCGGCACAAGCATTGCTCCTGCATTATAGTGCAGGTCTATCTCCGTCTCGTTCACATACTGGTTCCATCCTGGGTCGAAAGAGAGAGTAGCCGGTGCCTTATCGCCCGTTTCCTTGTTCTGGCTCTTCTCCTTAGGTAGATACTCGTTTGTAGACTTCGCGAAATAACGTAATGTGAAGACCGAGTCAATGGCTGTGCCGTATATTCTGTTGTATTCTGCCGTCTTCTGCTTGTCATAATAAGGAGCGCAGAAGCGGTCCATCAGCGTGCTCCACTGTGAAGTATTAGCATGCTGTCTTAATATCTCTGCCATATTCTGGAACGGTTCTATCACGCCGTCCATCGTATGTATATATCCATTCTTACAAGTAATGTCACGCTGTGTAACAAGATGACCTCCCACATAAGCGTCTTCCGTTGACGTTACCGTTCCGTTTGTCAGTATAGAGATGTCATCATCAGTAAACTCCTGTGCCTTCATGAATGCTGGCAACAGGTGTATCATAGGTTGTGAGAGTTTAGACTGATCCGTACCGCTCATCATTGCGCCATCCTTAAAGAGCACGATATCCTTGTGATTAGTACGGTAATATTTCCAATAATCCGTAGCAGGCATACTCTCCCACTTCGCTACGGTTACAGAGTCGAATATGCTTGACGAGTTAGGTCTTCGCATACATTTGCCCGTTGATGGTATGCCGCCGTTCTGTGCTGCTACGTTCGACATAAGTTCTATCAGATAGGCATTGTTAATCTCTTGGCTATAGAGTAGCAGTTTCTTCTGTGCGGCACTCAGTTGGTCGTAAGAGCGCACGCCCCACGAGTTGTTCTGAAACCATTTGTCGAACGTTGCATCGTCTGCCGCAAAGAGAGTCAGCGAACCAGTCTCGCTCATCTGTTCCTTTAATCCCAGATCGTCGATAAGTCGCAACAGTGTTGAATAGTTTCCCTGGTGCTGCAGTTCTGCATAGATAGACTCTCCGAGCCATTCTGGTTGTCCCGTCAGCACATCGTTATCACATGACTGCAATGTAAGTGTTCCAACGGCAGTCATCGCTGCAAACATGGGGATGAAAAAGAAATGCTTTTTCATAACGTAAGTTGTTTTGGTTGTAGTAGTTGTTTAGGAATAAGGATAAGGAAGGCAAGAATGTCCGCCTTTCCTTATCCTACTTATTTATATACTTTCACATTACTTCACAAGAACTGCCTTGCTAATGGTCTTACCGTCAGCGGTAGTCATCTTGATAATGTTCACACCCTTTGTCAGTTTGTTCTGTTTCATACCGTCAATGCTGTATATTTCGCTTGCTACGGTGTTGCCCTTCGCTTCGTTTACAGCCTCAACGCCTGTTCCCTTACCGAGGTACTCCAGTGTCCAGTTATCAAGGATAACCCAGTCATCGCCAGTATTCTCAAACTTACATACACCGATAGTGAGCTTACCGCCCTTGACATCTACTGTTACCTCATTGAGATAGTAACCATTGTCAAACCACTTGCCAGCACTTACCATGTCGTTAGGCACGTTCTTTCCGTCAATACTTGTCTGGCCAGAGATGCCTGCATTCTCGTAAGCACCAGAGCTAATAAAGGCTATTGAACTCTTTACCATCTCGTCATCACCAGACTGTGCATAGAGATATGCGTTGTTCTCCGCATTATTGTCTGCGCTCCATACCTTATAGTCGTTTGAGGTATTACCGTGACGTGAGAAGCAGTTAACAGTTACCTTATACTTACCGTCAGGCAATCCGTAGATAGTCTGGTTTACATCGAACACCTTATGATACTCCACGAGAAGTGCGTTCTGCTGATATGCACTGTTACCGAAGCTGTGTGTGTCGCCTGTTTCGTTCCAACCGTTGAAGCTGTTTACGCCTTCGCCATCGTTGTCATATCCTGGGTTGATGATAACTGAAGTATAGTCTGTTATCTCAGGGTCTGTAGGCATACGCAGTTTTGTAGTAGCCTCACTAATCTTCACGATGTAGTCAGCAGCCTCTGCCGTCTTGATGTCCTTAGCAGTGAGGCGTCCTACAATCTCAGTGTTGAGTGCAGTAGCAGCAGTTACAGCCTCTGGTGTAGCAGCCTCTTGGAAGAGATCGATAGTATTCTTGAGTGCCTCGTTCTGTGTAGCGAGTTTACTGATAGCCTCAGCAGAAGTGGTGAGTGACTCTTGGTCTGCGATAAGAGCGCAGAGAGACTTAAACATTGCCTCGCCGTCTGTTCCAGCTACGTTTTCGTTTGCTGTTGCTATAGCGTCGTTAGTGTTTGCAACTTCCTCTACTCCGTATGTAGTACCATTGTTAAGGAGTTCCTGTACCTCAGCAATCTTCGCTGTAAGCAGTGGCTTTACAGCCTCAACTTCTGTACCTTCGTATACTACATTGAAGTTGTCCCATATAGCCCATGAAGAACCTTGGTTAGTAGAACCCTTCACACCAATGCGAAGCGCGTCGTCAGCATTAGCCACTACACCGTAAGTTGTTGCAGCATAACGTCCAGCCTTAAATGCTACGCCAGCGTCGGTCATGTTGTTTGGATACCAGTAAAGTTCGTCTGCGTCCTTTATTGCGTTGCCCTCTGTATAGTCAGTACCTACCGCTACTTTCTCGTCATATACATTCTTGAATGACGCTGAGTTGCCGTTGACATATACCTTAACATTGTCCTGATACTTGGCAGCAGTACCGTCAGCATAGTATGTCAATGAAGAGGTGCCATTGCCGTAACGGTAGAATCCGTTTACCTTTACGGTGTAGAGACCTATAGGCATGTTCTGCAGTGTCTGGTAGACATCAAACTTAGCACTGTTTGAACCCTCTATGCAATGGTTCTTGTCGCTACCACCATAGTTAACGTTGCTTCCTTCTACAGTCCAGCCCTTGCCGTCACCACTTGTTACCTCAAAGTCAGCGTTAACAAGATACTTGTCTGTGATGTTTGCACCAGGTGTTACACCGCCCTTGAGTGCCTCCTTGTACATATTGTCGAGCTTTGCTATCTCCGTGCGAAGTCCGTCATTGTCCAGTTCGCCATTTGCGAGATTTTCGTTAGCCTCCTCAAGGTACTCTTCCAGAGCGTCAGCAGCGTCGGTCCATACCACGTGGTCTTGGTCGTCGATAACTTCCTTCTGCGCCTTATTGATAGCCTTCTGGTAGTTGCTCCACAATGAGATGTTCACGTTGATACTGTCGGCTGCCTCCTTGAGAGGGTTATAAACTGCGAGTACCTCTTCTTCTGTTGCGACTTCGTCATACTTGGCGATGGCAGCCTCACGTAGTGCGTTATAGTCGTTCAGCATTGACACGGTGTAGTACATATCCTTTGATGGGTTGCTGTAGTCAGGAGTGCTCTCCACGAGAGTCTTCAACCAGTCGCTGTAAGTAAGAATGTATGTTACCTGTACGGTAGCACTCTTCTCACCATATTTGAATATAACGTTGAACGTAATCTTGTCGCCAGCCGCTACCTTGTCGCCAGTGCTCTGCGTTGTAGGCATCTGACCGATACCAATACGTCCTGCAGGGTCATACACGAAATAGAAGCTTGCCTGACTGCCCCAGCCACAACGCTGTCCTTTCTTGTTCATCCAGTAACCGATGAAACTGCCTTCGCCAGCATCGGCTGTAGCGGTGTAGAGATTGCCAGAGTTGTCATACACACTCATTGTCACCTTTGAGTCAGAAGCGTTTTTGTTATAACCTGCTATAAACTCATCGAGTGATATTCCGAGTACCTTGGCAATAGCCTCGTTGTCTATATTAAAATATGAGCAAGCGAAACTGGTGTGTCCAGGTCCTTGCTTAAACTCATAACTGCCAGCACCCGTTACACTACCCGTGAAGGCGTCCGTAGCCTGCTTGATGTTGTTGGTAGCAAGGAGCCATGCGTCTTCATTCTCATCTACGTTAGCGTTTATAGCCTCCTGCAATGCTGTGCGTGATGCTGCAGGTACCGCACTATAGTCAGGGTTAGCGAGTGCAGCCTCTGCCTCTGCCTTGGCTTTCTTGTAAGATACTTTGTAAGAGGTGAGGTAATTGATTTCTACTACTGCCTCATTACCGTTATACTGATACACGGCATGGAACGTTACGGTAGAACCTGGTTCACAATGTTTCTTGCTTCCTTCAGACGTAGGCATCTGTCCTACACCGATACGTCCTGCAGGGTCATAGACATAGAAGATGTTACCGTTTGCCCATACTTCCTGCACACCTGTACTGTTGAGCCAATAGCCACTGAAGCCGTCGGCACCAGCATTGGTAGTTGTCGTCACTGCACCATCAGAGGTATAGGTACCCACCTTGATGGTTCCAGACTGGCTGTAGCCTGCAAAGTCAGCGGCACTGAGTCCGAGGGCATTAGCAACAGGCGTTGTGTCAATAGTGTAATACGTGCAGGCGTAACTGCCATGCAACGGTGTGTCTTCAAGTGTCACGGTAGCCACATTGGCTGCGTCTGCTGACAAATATGCCATTGCTGACAAAAGACACGTAAAAACTGAAAGTAGTCGATTTCGTTTCATACTTCTTTCTTTTTTTGAGGTTAATAAATTCTTTATGCGAGTTTTAGTTCTTAAAATCGTCGTAGAATATTGTTGTCGGTTTTATTTGATTCGCAATCGCTTGATTGATTGTCTGGTGCAAAATTAAATTCTTTTCAAATACATTCAAAAATATTATTATTCAAAGGGAGGGTGAATATTGCGCACCATGCATTTTGAACAAAAAACCCCCATTTCATGGTAAATTCCGCATTATTACGTTTTTGCCCATTTTATCGGCTTTCCCAAATTTACCATTTTCATGCCCAGGCGACTTTCACACCATTATTTTGCTATCTATCAACAAGTTAATTACAAACACAGCGTATATCATTGACATTGCGTTGCGATTTGGGCGTTATCACCTTGCGATTTGGGCGTTATCGTAACATGAAAAGGGCTTAATCACAACGTAATCAAGCCCTTTTTACATTATTACCTTAATTTACCATTTTTCCTATTGCGGAAAACCCATTCATTAATACTCTTCTTCATCATCAATAAAATCGACATTTTTGAAGCGCGCACGTGATGATTCGTTGCGCTCATCCTCGTATATTCCGGTAGATGATGTAAGCAATGTTGCATTGTTCATATTTACTACCTGGATGTTTGGAGTTACATATTGCTTTTTCATAATGTTCTATTTTTTTTAGGAATATTACTTATTTGATATACACTTTACCATTGCTGATGACGAGTCCCTTCACATTCTTTCCCACACGCTGACCAGCTACGTTGTAGAGTGCGCCATCGTTTACTGCATCAGCGGTCTTAGCTGTCTTTACAGCGGTGGTGTTATTCATATCAATAACATAAGACTTGGCTGCCGAAGCGTTAGCAGCGTCAACGAGAATGTATGCCTTGTTTGCCTTGATGTTGGTTTCATCGGCAGGCTGACGGAAACCAGTCACACCGTTCTTGATGCCAAACTCTAAGACTTTCTTGCCTTCGCTCTGCAGAAGTGAAGCCTTCGTATCGGCTATAACGCCAAGCAGTTCGCTTGTCGCTGTTCCGCCTGTTGTCTTGTTAAAGGTATACTCACCAGCAGCGGTAGCCTTTACGAGCACAGCAGTCTTTGCTGGTATGATGCCGTCTTCTATCTTTGTGAGTACCACCTTTGAGCTTGCGTTGTCCACTGTTCCTGTGTATGCCTCTATACCCTCTGGTATAGTGGTGGCGAAATCGAGACAGAGACTATAGAAGTCTGTATCTGCTGCGGTCAATACATAGTTCTGGTCTGTGACGTTATAGTAAATGTTTACTGACGCATATTTACCATTGTTCTTATTATAGAACAGGACAGGGAAGTATATCTTGTCACCAGCAGCAACCTTGTTTGACTTATTCTGAGTGGTAGGCATCTGCGCTATACCGATGCGTCCAGCAGGGTCATATACGAAGAATACGGAGGGATTGTCATCCCACTTACATCTGTGACCGCCTTTGTTTAACCATGAACCATTAAAATCACCGCTTGATGCATAACTACTATAGTTACTCAATGATGCAACAAACTTTCCTTTTGAGTCGTAGTTATCATACAGTCCAACGGTCACTGTTCCTGTATTGCCTTTTACGTAGGCTGTAGACAGTTCTTCTTCTGTCAGTCCTAACGCCTCAGCAAGTTGGGCATTGTCGATATTCACGTAAGAGCAATCGAAGGTAGTGTTGCCGTAAGGCAGGCTAACGCTGTAGTCACCAGCCTGTGTCACGTCTGTAAGGCTCTCCACCTTATAGGCTATGTTGACGTCAACAGCCTTGTCAGCGTATTTTACTACATACTTACTGTTAAACGCCTTGGGCACTGCCTTGATAACATTAGGGTTCTGACCATAGCCTAACTGAAAGTTCTGATAGTTCACTACATGATAGAAGCCGCCTGCATTACCGCTTGAAGCGGTAGAATAGCCATTTGCGTCATGCCAGTCACCCTGATAGTTTCCATTAGCAGCATACTTAGAATTTGGTGCTACCTCCGTGCCATCAGACTTTACTGAGTACACAATGATGTCCGTTCCTGCTTTTTCCAATAATTCGCTCTCGGTGAGTCCCAGCCCTTTTGCTATCTGAGCCTTGTCAAGGTTGAAGAAAGTAGGATCCCAATTACCATTTACGGCTCCGATGAAGGTCTGGTAGACCGTTGCATCTGCGGCATTTGCCGTTGCCCCTGTTCCAAGGAACAGCATAGCAAGCCCTAAGAACAAAGAGGTGTGTTTTGTTTTGGTCATAATCTGTTTTGTTTTAGTTAAGTGATTAATTTATAGATTGTCAGTTATGCTCTCACCCCAATGAGGGGGCGAGAGTCATGTTTGTTTATTTCTTTGAGAGCCAGATGGCGTAAGAATAGGCGTTTGCCCATCCCGCTACCTTCTCTTCACCATTGCGCCACCACTGACCGATGGTGCAGAATGGCGTCAAGGTAACTTTTACAGAGCGTCCCATGTAGACTGCATCGGCTTGGTAACAAGGACCGAGTAGCGATGCTGACGGTGCGTCAACAGGCGTTGGGAGTTTTGAAACATCGAAAGCCATGTTGCTCTTTATGTCCACATCGTCATTGCCTATCTGTGGGTTCCACACCATATCAACGCAGTATACCACAGGTCCACGCATGAAGGCGTAAGGGACATTGTTCGTAGGATGTTCACGATACATTATCTCGCCGTCCTGAAGATAATACTTCTCGTAGTCGGCATGGTGCTCACGTCTTACCCACTGCAACTTCATAGGGAGGTTGACCGCTATCTTGTCGCCCGCCTTCCACGTGCGTTTCAGCGTTACATATGTTCCTGCCTTTACACCCTGTACCGCTGTTCCGTTGACGGTCACCGACGGATTCTCGCACCATGAAGGTATGCGTATGTTCAAGGTTTTGCCCTTGCACTTGTTCACCGTTATCTCTACTGTCTCGCCTGTGGGGTAATTACCGCCAACGGTAAAGTCTACATCTGCGTCCTTGTAACCAGAAGGGAGAAGCTGGTTGATATAGAAGTCCTTACCCTTCTGTGCATAGAAGAAGGTAGGAAGCATTGAGATGATGCGGTGTCCGCTGGCAGTACAGCAGTCAGGGCCGTGAAAATATCCGTTTGGCTTGGTGCCGTTAGGCGCGGTATGGTAACGGCAAGTACCTGTGAGAGCGTCTTGTGCGGCAAAGACATGGTTGAGCATGAGTTTCTCTATGGCATCGGCATACTTGGTGTCGCCAGTGAGTTGCAGCAGCATTTGCGTGAGTTGCATCCACGACATGGTGGCACACGTCTCAATGATATTACCCGATAGTGGCTTGATGTATCCTTTCTCATAGTGTTCTGCCACGCTGACTCCACCCGTGATGTACATCTGACGGTCGTGTATGTAGTTCCATGCACCCTGCACCTTATTGAGCAACGACTTGTCGCCTGTTATCTGATAGAGACGCAGGAAGCCCATGAAGTTCATCTGGAAGGTGTGAGCATGAACGTAAGGCTGCACAGCCGAAATCTCCATCTTGCCATCAGCAACGCTGTCAAGGCGAGAGAAGGCTTCCCAACCACTCCATTTGTCGATATTGCCTATTACCCATTTAGACCAGTCAAGGTACTTCTTGTCGTTGGTAATGGTGTAGAGACGCAGCATAGGATCGCACAGCAGTGTGCCCTCCCAAGAGTAATGCACGGAGTGACCGGCAAAGTCGGAGTGACCACTTACTACCTTTCCTTTGTTCTCTGGAGCACGAAGGTTGGAGGGCCAAAACTCTAATTTACCTGGTCCGAAGTAATGAAGGAAGTAATCGGCAAGCTTCTTCACTGACTCCAACGGACGCTTGTCGCCCGTCTCTTCATAGACTGTCTCCAGTGCATGGAATACGAAGTAGAGTTCGTATGGGTCCATGCCGCGGATAGGACGCTTGGCTGAGCGGAAGCTCTTGGCTGTTGCACCGAGGTATCCCTCTGATTCCTGCGAGTCAATGATGCGGTTTAGTACCTTTTCTGCCTTGGCAAGCAACTCTTTGTCGCCGCTCTGTATGGCTGAGAGGTATGCTGACTCTACCCACTTGCCGTGCTGTTCGGCACGAGTCCAGTCCCATGAGGTCTGCTGTCGCTCCGTGATGAAATCAACATATTTATCTATAGGGAAGTTCTTGAGATAAACGTCACGGTTCAGTTTCATGTGCTCTCCAAAGAAGCCTTGCACGTTCTCTACATTAGATACACGCACGGCATCTTCTATCATTCCCACCTTGTTGGCAGAACGCTTAGCGGCGAGTAACGACAAAGGCAGAAGCAAGGCTATGGCTGCACTGTAATACTTTTTTTTCATCTGTTAATTTGTCTGTTTTAGGTTTAACAATGCAAAAGTAGTATAAATTCAGGTTATATCCATTATCAACATTTTTCATATAAAAGGTGGTAATTGTTCAACAACGTTTTTGAACAAATTACCACCTTAAACGTCTATAGAAACCCACTGTTGGTGGTATTACATCTTGACAACCTTACCACTGGCAAGGCGCACAATCTTCACGCCCTTATAGGATGACGTTGCTTTACGACCATCAAGGGTGTACTGTTCTGCTACACCATTGCCGTCATTGCGCTGTACGTTCTTCACACCTGTAGGAGGAACGTCGCCATTCTTACAACAGAGCACGCATGACGTCTCTGGCATCTCTATGGTATTGTTCTCTATTGTCACATCGCCTTCCTTCACCCACATATTATTCTCATCAAAATAGCCACGCTGTGCGGAGGTGACATTGAGCGATGCTGGTATGGTGAACGTACCACCCTTGGTTGATAGCAGCAAGAACTCGTTGGAGGTATGTTCAACGGCTATGGCTTGTGTTGTTACCTCATCTGGCGTGAAGGTGATGCCATAGTAGCCTGTCTCTGTGTTGGCGCTGCCACCTGTGTAGTTATAGACATAGAGTCCGCTACCCTGCTTGCGCACAGCGATGTCTCGCATACAGAGATTGAGAATCTTGTTGCGCTGGCGAACGTAGTTGATGTGGGTGCGTTCCTTCGGTGCTGTGCCATCGTTGGCATACAGTCCGTTGCCGTCAACGGGACCAAGGTTATAGTAGTCGTATGCCTTGTCGCCAGCGAGTGCTGCCATCTGATAGAATGGTGACGCAGCGTCCTTGGCGTCTATCTCCATCACCATGCGGTAGTTCTTGCCGTTGGTGCCGAGTTGACCGTTGATATTGCCTTTGATTTGTCCGGCGTTGGTGCCGTAAACGTCAATACCTACAAAGTCAATGTTAGTGCCACCGTTGTTACGCTTTGACTCATTGGCAGAGGTGCGACCGCTGGTTTCGTATGATACGCAGTTAAGGCGTGTCCATGTAACGTACTTGGAGTTCTTGACTGCTGCGCCTACGTTGTGGTAATAGTCTATTATCTCGGCTGAAGTAGCACCGTTATTGCCATGGCCACGAGCCTCATTGCCCAACTGCACGCCTACTACAGTGTGCGGATTGCCATTGTTCGCGTCCCAAAGGGCTACGTGTTCCATGACGCGTGACAGTACATAAGCGTCGCGACTGCGTAGGTTTGTGTCGCGCCAGTCAAGGCTATACTCCCACGTGGTGCGAAGCATATTGAACTCAGACGTACCGGCTGAAGAGCATACATAGTCTGGGGTGCGCAGTTGGTAGCGACCGTTGGCACCGTTCCAAAGCCATTGCACGCGTCCGCCACTGCTCCATGAGAACCAGAGAAGCTCCATATGCATGCCGTACTTGTGGCACCAGTTGAGGTATTGGTCAAGGATTCGCCAGTCGAAATGGTTTTTCTCTGGTTCTACTTCACTCCAGAACAAGGGCACACTAACGGTATTAAAGCCATCGTCTGCGGCACGTTTGAACCATACTTCAATGTCTGCGTCGCTCCAACCAAGATAGCCTCGCATCTTGTCGGCACGCAACTGTATGTTGGTTCCGTAATAAGGCTTACCGTCAACACGTAGCACATACTTCTCTGAACCTTTCAAAGAGAGGTCTACGCTTGACACATTCTGCTGCACGGGGGCTACAGGATACTGTGAGTTATAATACGCCTCACGTGCCGCATTGAGTGCGTCGGTCTGCGCTGTAGCATCAAGTGAAGGGTGATTCTTTAGTTCTACGAGAAACTTCTCGGCTGTATTCAGTGCCTCGTCAAAGGCTGCTGTACCAGGATATTCATTGGCTGTGCGCTCTGTCTTGGCTGCATTGACAACGCTTGCGAAGCCATCTACATTCGCAAGAACCTTCTGATAGTCGGCTACAGCAGCGTTTAGTTCGTCTATTAACGCCTTTAGTTCATCGTCAGCATCGCCCTCTTTCTTTGCCTCTGCAGTGGCAATGGTAGCGTCAAAAGACGTGGTGTCATAGTTTATCTTTATCTCAGCCCTTACCTTCTTGGCGTTTTCGAGAACGTCTTGAAGCCAGAGAAACGTGGTAGCGGCATAGTTTACCTCCACTGCCGCTATCTTTTCGTTATACTTAAACAAAAGGGTAAAGGTACATTCATCACCTGCCTCTACATGATTCTTTCCGCTTTCGGAGATACGCATCTGTCCTACACCGATACGACCGAGTGGGTCATAAACGCAATAGATATAGCCATTAGAGAATCCTGCGCGCTTACCGTCTTTGTTCAACCAATAGCCTCTGGAGTCACCCTCTGCGGCATCATCGGACGCTGTAAAGAACTTACCGTCGGTATCGTATGTTCCCATCACCACGTCACCGCTGTTATCGTTCTTGTATTTAGCGTAGAGTTCGTCCTCGGTTATTCCGAGAGCCGTGGCAATGAGTTTGTTGTCTATGTCTATATACTTACAAGCGAAGGTGGTATGCTGTGGAGAGTCCTTCATGGCGTAGGTTCCTGCCTTGGCTACTATAATGCCCTGCTTAAACGCTTCGGTTGATGCTGTTAGGTCTTCCGCTGCTTTTTTCCATGCGTCTTCGCTGGCATCTACCGCTGCATCAACAAGATTCTGAAGGGTAGTGCGTGGCGTGCCGGTAACAAGAGCATAGTCATCATTGGCAAGAGCAGACTTTGCGTCTGCAAGCGCAGACTCATACGCCACCTTATATGTAGTGGTATAGGTTACGGCTACCACCGCTTTCTTGTCACCATACTGGAATATCATGTGGAAAGTGTAGTCGTTTCCTGGCTGACAAAAGGTCTTACCAACTTCCTTTGTAGGCATCTGACCTACGCCAACACGACCTAATGGGTCGTAGACGAAGTACAGAGTACCTGCTGCCCAGCCTGCGCGTTTACCGTCACTGTTGAGCCAATAACCACGGAAGTCACCGTCGCCGGCATCGTTTGACGCTTTGAAGATTGCGCCTGTGGTATCGTATGTACAAAGGGTTACACTGCCAGAGTTGTCCGCTTTATAGTTGGCGGTGAAGTCTGCAAGACTTAGTCCGAGTGCCTTGGCTATGGCTTCATTGTCTATGTCATAATAGGTACAAGCGTAACTGGTATGAAGCGGTGAGTCACTGAAGGCATAGTTGGCAACGTTAGACGCTGCTGCTATGAAGTTAGTCTGTGCTGCTATTATCTGGTTTGCAGCGTTCTGCCATGCGCTTTCGTTGGCATCCACATCAGCATTTACAAGGTTCTGCAGGTTGGTGCGAAGCACTCCGTTAACTGCCGCATAGTCGTTGTTAGCAAGAACGCTCTTTGCCTCCGCTACAGCCTTATCGTAAAGTGTTTTGTATGATATGGTGTATGTAACGTCATAAGTAGCGGTTACGGGGTTATTGGCATCTGCCGCATACTGCGCAACGAGTTTGAAGGCGAAGGATTTACCGTAAGACAGGTTAGCCTTGGGGTTCTGACCTATGCCGATAGTAAAGTCTTTGTAGTTCACTACATGATAGAATGAAGGAGTGCCAGACCATCCTCCGAGTGAATGTCCATCGGCATCATGCCAGTCGCCATCGTTACCATTGGCACTGGCATACTTGCTATTTGCAGCGATTGCAGTGCCATCCTTCTTCACTGACAGTATAGTTACCTTACTGCCAGCATTTGCAGTCAGGGCTTCTTCGGTTAGTCCGAGGTCTTTCGCTATCTGACTCTTGTCAAGTGGGAAATAAGTAGCGGTCCAGTCTTCTGTACCACTGAGGTCGTCAAGGAACGTATAACTCGCTGCCTTGGTTACAGACCAAGCACTAAGAAAGAGCATTACGAGTCCGAGGACGCTGATTTGTTTTAGTTTATTCATCATTTCTTATTGTTTTTTATTCACACTTTAGAATAACATTGTCTTCGTCTCTGTTCGACCATCAGTATAGATTACCTTCTCAATGTAGATTCCTTTACTGGGAGTTGTGACCTCTACGCCGTTGACTGTATAGTATTTCACGCTGCTTACCTCTTTGCTTCCACCTTTGTCAGCGGTAGTTTCCTCTATGCCTGTTGCGTTATTGGCAAGCACTACGTTTACCTCTGCTATGGAAGCGGCACCACCATCTGTCTTGGTAATCTTGATGTAACGGCACTTCTTTTCTGCGAATGTAACCTCGGTCCAATACGGTAGCCACGTAGTTTTGTAGACAGTAGACCACGTTATGCCATTGGTACTTGTCTGAACCATACAGTTACGGATGAGTCCTGCGCTATAATCCATGCGCGGAGTGATTACAACGCCCTTGATATTCTGCATTGATCCCATGTCAATAGTCAGATATTTGGCACTGCTGTCGCTGTCACCGTCGGAGGAAGTGCGCCAGAACGTGTTTACATTACCATCTATTGCTGCCGTAGCGGGATAGGAAGAGTGCTCGCTACTCTTTGCTTTTATCTTAAACTTTGTACGGTCGGCAAAGACGTTCTCGGTTGGTGTCTCGCGCCATTCGCCCGTTACGAAGTTGATATCGAAACGCTCGCGACAGTCAAGGTTGGCACTTGAACCATTGAAAGACACTGGGAAGATGATAGTCTTTGTCTCTGCCAGACCTGGGTCTTGCCAACGGTCACCTACATAAAGGTATGTAGTTTTCTTAGTACCCTTTATCGTTAAGATAGCGGCAGCCTGTGTATCGTAAGCGTAATAGTTGCCTACATTAGTGAGTCCTGTCCAACCTGACTTGAGATTGGTTGTGTATGACATCTTACACTGGTTAGGTTCCCAACCAGAACATGCAGAGTTGAACATGAAGTAACGATTGTCTACACGTACAATAGCAGGTGCCTCGCGTCCTTGTCCCTGGAACAACACTGTCTTTTCCACTGCACTGTGGTAGTCATCGCTAAGGCGGAAGAGTCCAAGGTTGGAGTTTTCGTCTGTCGTTGAGATAAAGTATGCAGTGCCATCCTCATCTTGGAACACGTTACAGTCACGCGACTTGGTGTTGACGGGCTGTCCGCTCCATATCTTTTTGTATGCTCCGTTGACAGAATCACACTCGAAGCACGCAGCTTCTGATGCACCATAGTTGCCTTGTTCATAGTGACACCACACCACATACTTGCTGGTCTTAGGATTATAAAGCAGTTTCGGACGCTCTATGAAACGACCATGTCCGAGTTCTGAAGCCGTAACACCATTCTCTATTATCTTCTTTTCGAACTTCCAGTTAACGAGGTCAACGGAAGAGTAAAGGTTTACATCAGGCGTCCAAGGGGCTGATGGCGCTGCTGCACGGTCCTCACCACACATATACCAGATATCACCTACGCGGATAAAGCCAGGACCATGAGCCTGCACTGAGGCCCCAGTGTTGGTCGCTGTCCATGCGTTGCCGTTCTTTATTGTAACCCATTCGTCTGGGCGATTGGAGAGATATGTTGCCTGTGCCTTGCTTACAGCATCTATGATAGCTTGATAATCTGCTATTTCCTTGGCTTTTTCTTTTGCTTCTTCGGCTGCTGCGATGGCATTCTTTAGGTCTTCTTTGCCATCATAATTAGTCTCGGCAATCTGTAATCGCGCCACTCTTATAGCGGCATCTGCCTTGAAAGCAAGTGAAAAGGCAGTGCTTCGCTCGTTCACTTCAAGCAGTTTTTCTATCATCCATGCCGTCTGATCCTCGTCGAGTGCATAGTATTCAAGGGTCTTATTGTACAGGGCGATGATGTCATCCTTCTGCACAAAGGATGTGGATTTAACGTCATTGTAAAGCGTTGTTACCGCCTTCTTCATGTCATCGTAGGCATTCGTGATAGTCCAGAAGTTGTCATGAGCCTGCTGTAACAACTTTATCGCAGCACGTTTTTCGGTAATGTCCGACGCTTTCTCTGCCACATTCAACGCTGTTTCTATCTCTTCTTTGTTATAATAAGCCTGACGTCCTGTCGTTGACATATCGCCTTTGCATATCATCACATTGGAATTGAGCACTGACTCTACCTCACTATCTGACGTTTCCTCGTATATTTTATATGTAACATTAATTGGAACGACTACCGACTCGCCATTGGCTGGAGTGTATTTCACCATAAGTCGGAAACGGAAAGTATTGCCGTAAGCCAGTCCCGCCTTAGGATTCTGACCTATTCCGATGGTAAAGTCCTTATAGTTCACCACATGATAGAAGGAAGGCGTACCGCTCCAGCCGCCACATGAATAACCGTTGGCATCATGCCAGTCACCATTATTGCCGTTAGCACTGGCGTAAGAGCCATTAGGAGCAACGTATGTGCCGTCTGATTTGACGGAATAAACTACGACAGAACTACCGCCAAGCGATACTAACTCGTCCTCTGTAATGCCGAGTTGCTTAGCTATTGCAGCCTTGTCTAAAGCAAAATACTTTGCAGTCCAGTCCTCATTGGCACTGAGATCGTCATAGAATGTCGCAGTCTGCAGACTGACTGCCCACGTTTGTACGCTGCCTGCAACAAAGATTGATGATAAGATAAGATGTTTAAGTTCCATATTATTCTCTATTGTTTAGTCGATATTGTTTCTTCGTTTTAGTTCTGATGCAAAGGTAATCAGTAACTTTTTAAAGACATAATTAATGTGTTTCAAAAGAAAGGGGATTATTCACCAACAGTGTTTCTGAACATTTCACCACCTTTGAATGAATAATCCCACTACAAACTCAAAACCTACCTTATGAAAAATTTCTTTCCTTTCTTTATCAATATGCCTTTTTCTCTACTGTCCACTGACTGTCCTGCTACGTTATAAATTGCTTCATTTGTTGCCTCTTTATTACCATTAGCGACACCATTTATCGCGGTTTCATCGCTAATGCGTATCATTCTGAAGCGTCCAAGCGATATAAACGTTTGGTCTTTACCAGCACTTGCATTGATGGTTAACGTAACATTGCCCACCGTCTTTACTGGTAACAGAAACCATGTGTTGTCCCATCCATAGCCGAACATCTGCCCACTGTTTCCCTTTACAGTCAAAGGCTCTACTGTTTCGCCATCAGATGTAGTGACGGTAAGCGTTGAAACGTCAAGGTCTTTGCCACGACTCATCAGCGAAATGAGATACGTTCCCTCTCCTACTCCACTGACAGTCTGCTCCATTTTGAAGTCAAAGGAGGAGTTTCCCTGCCCCCAACTGCCGTAGTTTACAAAGTAAGGGTTGGCAGATGTGTCGTAACTTGCTTCGTTGACTATATTCTTAAAGCCTGCAATGAAGGTGGTTATCTCCCACCCATCTGCCGTAGAACCATTGTTATATGCGAACTCTGGGTTAGCGATAAGGTTTTCCTCAGTCCCAATAGCCTCAGCATCTGCGTTGGAGAGAATAACTGCACGCAACGCTTTGTTAACTTCCTCAGCATACTGTTCAGCCTGAATTGCAGAGGAAGGTTCATTCTTACACACAGCAAGCAGGGCAGATTGTTTACTTTTTGCAGCGTACGGATAATCCTGACACGCTGTCATTGCAGCAGAAACAGCAGCAGAATACTCATCAAAACTAACCTTCGCATCAACGAATGACGCTACTTTACGATACAACTGCTGCGTTGCTCTGGCGTAATCTGTTGTTACTGGGTTGTCAACTGCACTCTGTAGGTCTGTGCGTACAGTTCCATTTACGTTCTCATAGCTGTCACTTTCGAGCAGCTTCTTGGCTGTTCGCAATTCATTTTCATACACTCCTTGTGCATTTGTCGCCTCTACCTTAAACTCAAACACTACTCTTCTTGGTGCCGCTCCTGTTGGAAGGTATGTCAATGCCTGCCGTATTGTATAGACATCGCCATGCTTCCAAGAAGCGGGATACTGACCTATGTTAAACACAAAATTGTTTTTATCAAACTCTGAGAATATGACGGATACCTTACCTGTACTCTCCCAATTCGTCACTTTGCCCTCTTCAGTGAACCAATGCCCTGGGGCACCAGCCGTAGATGTCGTGTTTACCGTGCCATCGGGTTCTATCGCGGCGTATGTTATTTGGGTTCCGAAGAGCGATTTCACTTCGCTTACGCTGATACCGAATGCCTTTGCTACCGCAGCAATATCCACTTTCACTGGCACTGAGGGGTAACCCGTACTGCCAAACGTCGCAGACGGTGTCTCACCCACATTTATTTTCAGAGTATCTGTAAACGATACATTCTTCGTTGACACCTCTGCCTTAGCTGGAGTACGTGCCATCCATACCTCCATCTGCCCCGCTCCGCGGTTTGCCCAGGCATAATAAGGAATGGCAGTGAGTTTCTTTGACGTTGCACTTATATCGCCTTTGTCATCATACTCACTCTCCGCACCGTTTATTTCAAGCACCTTCACGTTATTGTTAGGCAATTCTCCTAACAGCGTATTATCGTCACGCACCGTTATAGTAGCATCATCAGGCACCACACTTGTAAGCACTTCTCCATCGTTGTCTTTCCATTCCAGACAGTAAACTATCGGTCCTCGCTCCAGCGATACCTTGCCTCTGTCTGCTACCACCTTGTCATCGGCAACGACTCGCCTTACGTTCATGGGGAAGTTGAATGATAGTTCATCACCTTTCCGCCACACTCTGCTTACGGTCATGTAGCCTTTCTCTTCTTTATATTCTACCTTCTTACCGTTAAGTAGCAGTTCTATCGGTGTGCTATCATCGTTAATATAAGAGTATAGTTCTCCTGGGCACGGCTTTCCCTTTGCCCATGCAGGTATACGTACCTTTAATGTTGCCTCGCTCTGCGGTGCATTGTCAACGGAAAGTCTTACTGCTCCATCCCAAGGATAATCTGTCTTCTGCGTCAACGTTATTTTGTTCCCCTCCCCAAGGTCAACAGTCGTGCTACCTTGTACATAGAGATTCACATACACCGTGTCGCCATTATGGGCATAGATATACCCTGGTACGGACGGAATGAAACGACATAGGTTGCTCGGACAACATGCACAACCGAACCATGCCGAACGACTGTAACCGCCTGTTGACTCCAAGGGATTAGGATAAAAGAAGTGATCGCCTGACAAACTGATGCCTGACAGTACACCATTATATAATGTACGCTCTATAACATCATAGTATTTAGAGTCACCATACGTAAGGAACATACGCCAGTTCCAATACACATTGGCTATGGCAGCACACGTTTCGTTGTACGCTGTGAGGTTCGGCAGGTCATAATTCGCACCAAACTTCTCGCCATCGTGTATTGCTCCTATTCCTCCAGTGATGTAATACTTCTTCTCTACCACGTTATTCCATATCTCATCTATAGCGGTTTGGTATTCCTTAGCATGCATTATTGCCGCCACGTCTGCCATTCCAGAGTACATATATGTGGCTCTCACTGCATGTCCCACCGCCTCTCTTTGGTCAGCCGGTGGCATATGGCTTTGGTCATACTCATAATGTTTACTGTTAGGTCCGTTCACTCCTCTGATGTCAAGGAAGTACTTTGCGAGTTTCAGATAGTCCTCCTTGCCCGTAATACGATACATCTTTACAAGTCCCATCTCCACAATCTGGTGTCCTGGCTCATACGCTAACCCGTCTTTAAGGAAGCGTTGCACAAGAAGGTCTGCGTTTTTACACGCCACATCAAGCAACCCTCTCTCGCCTGTAGCTTGATAATGTGCCGCAGCAGCCTCAAAAAGGTGTCCTGAATTATACAGTTCGTGGCTCAGGTCTGGGTCTTTCTCCCACCTCTCTGTCCCCAGCCAACTATGCAGACTGCCTGGCTTGCCTGCTGTTCTCGCTGTAGTTAGGTAACCATCTGGCTCTTGTGCATCAGCAACAATCTTCACCAGCTGGTCCATCTTTTCCTTTATATTCTCTGAAGGCATCATCTTATACGAGTAAGACATACCTTCTAATATCTTGTATATATCGGTATCATCGAAGGTATAGTCCGTTGCAAACCAGCCAAGACTATAGTCTCCTTTCATTATCGCTGCTGCCTTAAGGAAGTTGTCCACTCTGCCCGTGTTCCAACATTGGTCAAGGGCAATAGGTATTGTTGTCTTCTGGTTCTGCTCAAGACGCGGCAACCAGAAGTTATCCGTCAGTGTTACATCGCTGAAAGGTACGCCCTGTATGGGGTAATCGCCATAGTTCTGTGCATTAGTACACAGAGTTACCGCAAATAACAACGCAAGTGCAGATACGTATTTCTTTCTCATAATTGTACGTTTAGGTTATGGTTTTGTTACATTACTCTCTTCATCTCAAAACACCCTCTTCCTACCACCAACGACATACACTCCCTTTGCAGGTTTCTTTACACGTCGTCCACACAGGTCATACATCTCTCTGCCAGTCTCACTCTCCGCCATTACCTCACTGATGCCTGTGCCAGAAGCTGAGAGACAGGTCAGTTTTACGTTTGCCAGTCGTCCATACCAGCCATTGTCTGAATGTAGACCTATATTTATTCTGCCTCTCTTTACCTGACATACCACCTTCAGTTCTTCCCAAGTCTCTGGCTCCTGCGCCTTTTGTGACACTGTTTTTCCACCTGAAGAGGCATAGATAAACGCACCTCCATCGCTGTTTCCTCTACTTGCCTTTACCTGTGCCGTGAGTTCATACACTCCATCTGCCAATCCTGTTATGGTCTGTGAGACGTCGATATAGTTTATAGTAGAAGCCCAAACGGTAAAATAGTTCATGCCGTCCTCTGTCTTTACGCTAATATTTTCCTGTCCGCTGGTGTTCTTTTCTACAGTCCACCCCATTGGTCTTGTGCCTTGAACGGCATTATACCAACAGAATCCCTCTGCAAAATCGGGGTTAACAATAGCGAATGTAGCATCTGCTGGCAACGTTCCGCTCGTCAACGCCTTGCGTACATTAGCCCTAAGACTCCGTACAAGTGCGTCTATCTCCTCCAGTGTTGCTGGTGCTTCATTGTCAGGATATGCTGCATTAAACGTCTTCAGCGCATATTCTAAGGTAGAAGCATAGGCTCCTGTCATTGCCGTTGGCGATGGGTTGATGGCGATATGTATATCGTCATTGGCTGCTATCTGTTCTGCCACGCATCGTGCTGTGATGTATGCTCCGAACTGACACATGTGTGTATTGTCTATTTCCTTGCCTGGGAAGTACTCATGCAGTGCGCGACTGCCTACTATTCCCGCTATGTTCTCATAGCAACGGCTATAATTATTCATATCAATCAGTGGCACATCACATTCTGTTGCCAACTCTCTCATTGCTTCAGCGTACTCCGTATGCTCATCGTTTATATTGCCATCCGCTCCGAACATACGGCGTACTATAGGTGTTAACAATACAGGATTGGCACCTTTCGCTCTTGTTTCGCTAATAAACTTACGCAGATTTGCCTTGTATGTGCTCTGTGGCTCGGTGTGCAACGATGCGTCTGTTTTCTCATCGTTATGTCCGAACTGTATCAGGACATAGTCGCCTTTCGCCAGTTGGTTTACTACTTCCTGCCAACGTCCCTCGTTTATGAAACTAAGTGTGCTGCGTCCGTCCATCGCTTTATTGACAACTGTCACTAATGATGCGTCAACAAACTGTGGGAACAACATTCCCCAGCCTCGCTCTGTGGCACTTGTCTTATTCGCCATAGTTGAATCGCCAATAGTGAATACCTTTATTGGCTTTTCGCCCTCCTTGCTAAAGGCGAGTCCTCTGAGTGTGAAACGATAGGATGTCAGTTTGCCTGGATAAGCCAACTGAAAGAAATAATATGTCTTTCCTGCCTCTACCTCTACATCATAAGAAGCGTTCCATATCCCATTTTCTATCTTTGCCTCAGCGATAACATCAGGATTGTTACTGTCGGCGGTGGCAATAACCAACTTTTGAGATGCGTCCGTAGACGGTTTACAACTTATTGTCACCGTTCCTGCTTTCTGTGCCTCTATCTTCAAGTAGCATCCCTTTTCTGGTAATGTTCCGAAGGGAGTCGTTTCTGAGAATGTTGTTACGAGGGTTGCTGCCGTACCGTCGACGGAAGGCATCTGACTCGGTATGTAACCTTTATTGCCTGAATTCCACGTCCACTGTGTCTGACTGTCTTTAGCGTTGCCAAGCGTTACCTTAACGCCATCTAATTGCACGTAGTCACCACTGCTTACCGTTCCTAACCCAGAGCTTGTTGTCCACGAACGGTCTGTTGGCGCATTGTTTAACTGCCTTGCCGCCATTACGCAACTGCAAGAAAAAAGATTAAGAAGTAACGCCAGCAATACTGCGAGTGTTCTGTTTTTGTTGAGTAGATTTCTTTTCATAAATACTTGTTTAGGTCGTTTTTTGTTATGCTGCAAAATTATATTTTTATGAAAAGAACGCCTAATTATTGTGTTGCAAAGAAAAGGTGGTTATTCGTCAACGTTGAAATTGAACGAATAACCACCTTGTACTGGTAAATTTATAATATGTCTTTCTCTTTATCCCTTATGCTGATGTTCGCTTGGCGTGATGTTAAATGCCTCCTTAAACGACTGCGTGAATGTCTTGCGGTCGCTGTATCCTATGGCTTTCATCACGTCTTGTATAGTTGCTGTCTTGTCTTGCAGCATGGCGTAAGCGTGCTTCAGCTTCACTGACTTGATGTAGTCTAACGGCGTCTGACCTGTTACTGCCTTTATCCTGCGCATGAATGTGGAGCGCGACATACCGAGTTCTGAAGCAAGGAACACCACGTTGAGTTCGGGGTTTGCCAGGTTCTGCTCTACTATATGCGCTGCCTTGGCAAGGAACTCTTCATCGAACGAGCGAACGGGCGTTACCGCAGGCTCCTGATGCGATGGCGTCTCTGCGCTCACTGTTAGCGGTTCGTGCCCATTGTTGCTTGCTGCCGCACGCTGCTCCTCCTCTATCTGCATCTGTTTTGCCTTGAGAAGGTTCTCTATCATCTCGCGTTCTTGCTTCTCTTTGTGCCAACTGAAGTAGAGTCTTACTAACACTCCGACTACGACTGACAACACTAATATATATAAGGTGTAGGCATACCACGTCTCATACCACGCCGGAAGGCGGTTGATGGTAAAGCGTGTCACCTCGTCACTCCACAGTCCATTCTCGTCGGTTGCCCTCACTTCGAGCGTGTATGTGCCCTTCGACAGCTGGTTATAGTTAGCTACGTTGTTTGCTTCCGTGAGGTATATCCAGTCTTTGTCTACTCCTATCAGTCGGTACGAGTAGTTTATGTGCTTACGGTTCACATAATCGAGGGTAGTGAAGTGTATGCTGATATTTGTCTCGTCGGGCTTTATGTCTATGCTGTTTGCGTCGGTACGTCTCTCTGACGCAAGCCATACACTATGTCCACCAACCGTCACGTCGCTTATCTTCACCTGTACTCGTTTCGGTATGCTCTCCAATGCCTTGCTTGGTTGCAGCGTGATGAAGCCCGGTATGCCACCAAGATACATGGTGTTTGTTGGACTGTCGAAGTACATCGCACGTGGCAGAAAGCGATTAAGTGGCACTCCCTCGTCGTCTGTACGTAACATACGGAAGGCTCCATTACGTGGGTTAAACTCTCGCACACGCTGGTTTGTCGTTATCCATACATGGTTAAGGTAGTCCACGGTGATATGATCCACCATGTCACCATTCATGCCACACTTTACGGTCCAGTCCTTTAAGCTGTCAGACTCTGTCGGTACAAACTCCAGCACTCTGCCTTCGCCCGTACCTAACCACAGATGCCCGTTGCTCGTTGCGTCAATAGACGTAAAGTCAATGTTATGTGGATACATCTTTATCTTGTCGCTTGCGTCAATGCGGCAGATACCTTTATTACGCACAGCTGCCCATATCATGCCATCAGCAGTCTGTACGAAGTCTGAGATGTCGCCTATGTCGTTGGATATGGTCTTCACACGTCGGGTGGCAACCTTCCATACATACAGCCCATTCATGGTGCTTATCCACAGGTTTCCGTTGGCGTCTTCATACACACACTCTACGTTGCCAGTCTTCTTGGTGTATGCCGACAGGTCTATAGCTACTTTCACTGACATCATCTCGCCCTCACGTTTCACGAGATATGCCCCTGTGAGCGTTGATGCCCAGATGCAGTTATTCCACTTTGAGCGTATCAGGTATGGCACACAGCCTAATGGTGCCGACGACGTACCTGGACAGTTGCGATACGACACTATGCTGTTTGTCATGGGATTTATGAAGAACAGTCCGTTGCCTTCTTGGTAATACCATACATATCCGCCATTGTCACGGCAGAGGGTTACTACGGCTGGTGAGTAGTTTGTGGCTGCCTGCATAGCAGGTCCCACATAGTTCATTATGGTGTTCGGTTGGTAATATACATAGAAACTTGGCGTATCAAAGCCTCCTACCCATATATTGCCTCTACGGTCTTTGGTGATGCGAGTAAGTAGCATATCAAGTTGCGGAAGCCATCCAGCTGTGGGGATTAAGCGTAAGGTGTTGTTTGCTTCTGGCTTCAGCACTCTGATGCCATGGGAGGTGCGTACCCACAGGTAACGCTGGGCGTCATCCTGCACTATTTCATAGAAATGTTCGTTGGACATGCCCTCCATCCCTACGATGTTCTGAGGCACTAATACCGTCTTTCCACCATGTAACACCTTATATATTTTGCCGTCATAACACGCCAGCCAACAGTATCTGTGGCTTGAGTCTTCACGTACAGATACCGCACGAACGTCTTTGTCTACTGTTACAAAACGGTCTTTGCCTGGATAACGAACATACAGTCCAGTAGGTCCGAGGCTTACCACCAGTCTGCCACCACTGTCTTCGAAAATATCGTTGACATTACCAGCCAACTCATACTTACCAGCCAATTTGCCGTCAAGGCTGACCTTATACAAGGTGTGATTGTTGTCAGCATAAATATAGCCATCACTTGCTGCCAACACATTATTAATATGCGCGGTCTTCAGTTCGGGTATGTCGACTATCTTAATTTCGTAGTTACTCTTATCAAGAATATACATACCCTTGTGCGTGCAGAACCATATACGGTGACGCTTGTCTTCCGTTATGCCCTGCACAAGGTTTATCTGTATGAGTTCGGGGGTAAGGTAGTCATTACGGAACACGTGTACGCCATAACCATCGTCACGACACAGTCCGTCAACTGTGCCATACCACATATATCCCTCGGTATCTTGATAAACGCAGTTAATGGAGTTGACAGGTAATTTGCTTAACGTAGGGATTACCGAAGCCTTATAGCCCTGCAACTGCGCATTTACTGATACACATACGCACAAACATAAAATGGCTACAAGTGACATCTCAAGTGTCAATTTACGCAAATATCCCAAGTTTACATAATCACTTTTTCCGTACATTTCTCTTTTTTCGCTTTAGGATAGATATACAATTTTAACCGCAAAATTAATATTTATTTACGAGATACGCAAAACTTTCAAGTATTTTCATACATTTTTCGCAATAGAAAGATTACTTAAAGAGTATGTTGTTTGATGTAATAAATATGGCATAGCACTATGGTCGACTTTTGTTTATAATGGCTGTTCGACGAAAATTCAACGTTGCTTCTACATATCCTTATTTTATATTGGAAATCAACGCATTAATAAGTACCATTACAATCACATACAAATCGCATTGCGATAAGATAGTTATCGCAATGCAATTTGTATGTTATCGCAATGCGATTTGGGCGTTATCGCAAACCACCCATAAGCACATCGTTATCGATAGGTATAGCAAACGGGAAACAGGAAGTATCAGATAACAAAAAAAGGAGCCTTAAAATAAGACTCCTTCTTTGCGTGACCTGCTTGGGGTTCGAACCCAAGACCCCCACATTAAAAGTGTGATGCTCTACCGACTGAGCTAGCAGGTCGACCGTGATGTATGACATTCAAGAAACGATGCTTCTTGAAAGCGAGTGCAAAATTACAAAAATTTCTCGACATAGCAAAACATTTGGTAAAAGATATGGGCGTATTATATTTTTTTAACTAACTATTACGGTAATACGAAAGTTTTTCGTAACTTTGCAATTTGAGATGCTTTAGGCGTCAATGAACAACAAAAACTCGAAACAAACCAAACAACCCGACAGATGATAAACGGACCGATAACATTTGACCGTGTAGCGAGATGGGGCTTGGTAACAGCGGCTTTCGTTGCGGCATACCTCATTCTCTACTACCTCAGCGAAGTGCTTCTACCATTCTTCGTGGCATGGCTCTTCGCATATCTGCTCTACCCTCTTGTGAAATTCATACAATTTCGTATGCACGTAAAGATTAGAGCTGTGAGCATACTGATTGCCATGATAGCGTGTATTGCTGTACTGGGCGGAGTGTTATGGCTTATCATACCGCCTATGATTGAGCAATTCGGTAAGTTTACGGATCTTGCCACACGGTATCTGCACCACGCTACGCATATCAAAAATTTCCCTGAAGCTATACAGTGGTGGCTTAACGAGAACAGTGGAGAGATTGAACACTATCTGAGGTCTGACAATTTCTCGGCTACGCTGAAGGAGACGGCACCACGATTGTTTAACGTGCTGAGCGAAACGATGAGCCTGCTGATGAGCATTGTGGCATCGTGTATCACGCTGCTGTATATGTTTTTCATTCTTCTTGACTATGAGAACCTGTCGGAGAAATGGATAAAGATATTCCCAAAACAGGTGCGCCCCTTCTGGAAAGAGCTGATGAAGGACGTAGAGCGCGCCCTTAACAACTACATACGTGGTCAAGGCCTCGTGGCTCTCACTATGGGCATACTCTTCTGTATCGGCTTTACCATTATAGGCTTCCCCATGGCTATCGGCTTGGGTATACTGATTGGCATTATGGATATGGTGCCATATCTGCACACTTTTGCCTTAATCCCTACGGCATTTCTTGCTGCTATGAAGGCTGCCGATACTGGAGAGAACTACTGGGTGGTTTTAGCTTCTGCGGTTGCGGTATTCTGCATCGTGCAGATTATTATCGACGCTATTGTCACTCCTAAGATTATGGGGCATAAGTTGGGGCTTAACCCTGCCGTGCTGCTGCTCTCACTGTCTATATGGGGGGCACTCTTAGGATTCATCGGACTGATTATTGCTCTGCCAGCTACTACTATAATCATAGCATACTGGAAAAAATATGTAACTAAAGACGATACGCCATGCTCTACTTAATTCCTACTCCCGTCGGCAATATGGAGGATATGACCTTCCGCGCCGTAAGACTTCTTAAAGAGGCTGACCTCATTCTCTGTGAGGATACACGCACAAGCGGCATACTGCTAAAGCATTTTGACATTACGGACAAACGACTTATGGCGCACCATAAGTTTAACGAACATGGCACTTCTAAGGCTGTTGTTGAGCGACTGAAGGGCGGCGAGATGGTGTGTCTCATCACTGATGCTGGCACTCCGGGCATCAGCGACCCTGGATTCTATCTTGTTCGCGAGGCGATTGAGGCTGGAATAGAGGTGCAGACGCTACCAGGCGCAACAGCATTCGTACCTGCTCTGGTCAGCAGCGGACTGCCATGCGACAAGTTTTGCTTTGAGGGCTTCTTGCCACAGAAGAAAGGACGGCAGACAAGACTTATGGAACTCGCAACGGAACCGCGCACTATGATTATATATGAATCGCCACGCCGAGTGGTGAAAACGTTGGAGCAGTTCTGCGAATTCTTCGGAGAGGATAGGCGTATCAGCGCGTGTCGCGAAATTTCTAAGGTCTACGAAGAGAGCGTAAGGGGCACCGCAAAGGAGGTTTTAGCCCATTTCAACGAGGTCGAACCAAAGGGAGAGTTCGTCATTATCGTTGCAGGATGTAGCCAGAAAGAGGATTACGACGCTAAGGCGGACACTAAAACAAAGCGTGAGGAGAAGCCAAGGAAAGAGAGTAAATATCAACGTAAGATGAGAGAAAGGGAGATGGCAGATGAAGAAGGAGAAGTTACTACACCTGGTGTGGAGGCATAAGATGCTGCCATTAGGCACGCTAAGGACTACTGAGGGGAAGGTTATTGAGATTATTGCACCTGGAACGTACAACTGTAGCGATGCAGGACCTGACTTCTTTAATGCCAAAATTAAGATTGACGGTATGACATGGGTGGGCAACGTGGAACTGCACATCAAGGCGAGTGACTGGTATAGACACCGACATGATAGCGATCCAGCGTACGACAATATCATACTGCACGTCGTGGAACTCGCTGACATGGATATAGAAAACACTAAAGGCGAAAAGATAACGACGCTAATTTTGCCCATTCCAACGGAGTTGAAAGAGGGATATGAGGAACTGTTACAGGAGGACAAATACCCTCCGTGTCACAGAATTATACCTATGATACCGCGTATTAAGGTTCATTCATGGCTAACGGCTCTGCAAACGGAACGACTGGAGCAGAAGACGGAAGCTATAGCACAGCGTGTAAAACGACTTAACGGTTCGTGGGACGATGGATACTTCGCTACGCTGGCACGCAACTTCGGATTCGGTATTAACGGTGACGCATTTGAAACGTGGGCAATGACTAATCCTACTAAGGCGGCAGGGCATCACCGCGATGACCTGTTTCAGGTGGAAAGCTTATTCATTGGACAAGCGGGGCTTTTAGAAAAGGTTGACGATAAGTACGCTAAGGAGTATGAATACTTGCGCTATAAATTCGGATTAACACCGATGGAATCGTCGATTTGGAGGTATCTTCGCACACGACCGCAGAATTTTCCGCACGTCAGACTGATGCAACTGGCAGCCATGTACCATGAGCGACGCACGGCACTGGCAAGCCTTATTGAGTGCCATGCCATCGATGATATCGGCAGATTATATGGCATAAAGGGGCAAAAGCTTAACCTACTTGTCATCAATACTGCAGTACCTACTATCTTCGCATACGGAAAATCGCACGCTAATGAAACGCTATGCGAAAGGGCTTTGAAGCTGCTGGAAGAGATTAAGGCGGAGAACAACAACATAACGCGACTATGGGCGGAATGTGGCATTAAAGCGGACAACGCAGCTGACTCGCAGGCTCTTATACAACTGAAGAAGCAATACTGCGACCGTAAAGACTGCTTGCGATGCAGATTCGGCAACGACTTTCTTACAAGCGATTACAGAAACGCATTTCTTTACGAAGAAAAAGATAACTGTTAAACAACTAAACGACTAAAAGACTAAACAACCCAGAAACTAAACTACAAAACAACTAAACAACAAAATGGTTCTTAACTACATCTTCATAGCTTTCTTTCTCATAGCTTTCGTTATCGGACTCTTCCGCCTTATCGTCATGGGCGACATGGAAGTGTTCCCCGCTATGATGAACTCTACCTTCGATTCTTCAAAGACCGCTTTTGAGATCTCGCTCGGATTGACTGGCGTTCTCTCACTATGGCTCGGCATAATGAAGATTGGTGAAAAAGGCGGCGTGGTCAATGTAATAGCCAAGTTGCTGTCGCCTGTCTTCTGCAAACTATTTCCTGACATACCGAAGGGACATCCCGTGACGGGCAGTATTTTCATGAACTTGGCGGCTAATATGCTTGGTCTCGACAATGCGGCGACGCCTCTCGGACTGAAAGCTATGGAACAGATGCAGCAACTGAATAAAAAGCCTGACACCGCAACTAACCCTATGATTATGTTCTTGGTGCTCAACACCTCAGGACTGACGCTCATCCCTGTAAGCATCATGGTGTATAGGGCACAAATGGGAGCGGCACAACCTACGGATATCTTCATTCCTATCCTGATAGCGACATTCTTCTCTACTCTGGCTGGAATTATAATAACGAGCATATACCAACGCATCAACCTGCTGAATAAGGTTATGATACTCACGTTGGGAGGCATGATGGCTCTCGTTGCCACTATTATCTGGGGATTCTCGCAGATGGATAAGGAAACGATGAATACCGTTAGCACCAGCGTTGCCAATATACTTCTGATGACAATAATCGTCGGTTTCATCGGGGCAGGAGCTTACAAAAAGGTGAATGTGTACGACGCTTTCATTGAAGGCGCAAAGGAGGGATTTACCACTGCAATACGAATAATACCTTATCTCGTTGCCATACTGGTCGGTATTGGCGTATTTCGAGCCTCTGGAGCAATGGATGCCGTGATAGAAGGCATTAAATGGACGGTATCAGCGTGTGGCTTGAACACTGACTTCGTGGGCGCATTGCCTACTGCTTTGATGAAGCCTCTATCTGGAAGTGGAGCAAGGGGCATGATGGTCGACGCCATGACAACATACGGCGCGGACTCTTTTGTCGGCAGACTGAGCTGTATTTTCCAAGGTTCCACCGATACTACGTTCTATATTCTCGCTGTTTACTTCGGCAGTGTGGGCATCAGGAAGACACGACATGCCGTGGCTTGTGGACTGCTTGCAGACCTCTGTGGGGTTATTGCGGCTATTGCTGTGACGTATTTGTTCTTCGGTAGCATTTAGAGAAAATCACTATATGAACCATTATGAACTTGTTTTGAGCAATATTTTTTATTAAATTTGCATTTTATTAGATCGCATGATATTATAAAAGGTGAAGAACCCGAAGAACGATAATGAAAAATACTCTCCCTATTCTCTTCGCTATATTAACACTAAACGCTTGTTCGGGTGCTCCTGACATCATTGACACTACCAAGAATGAGGAGCAAAACGGAAATGGAGGTAATACCTCTCCCGACAAGAACGACAACAAGAATAACGACAATAACGGCAACAAAGACGACAATAAGGAAAATGATGACAACAGCGATACTACCCATACGCCAGCGGACAACAAAACTATGATTGACGTAACAGACTGGAACACCGACAACAAAGATAACGGAGGAACAGCGGAATAGAATCATATAGCATACTACTGACTAATGAAGAAGACACTAACGATAAAGATTTTATGCCTCTTGCTGGGCACTCTGTTTACGGCAGCGTGCTCTGACGATGATATGTTCGGGTCCGCTAAGCCTGGAAGCGGAGGAGAGATTCATTTGGCAAGCGACATAGAACAGGTGGCTATGACAAGGGTTAACGACCAAGGGTTTGCCGATGGCGACATGATAGGCGTATATATCGTTGACTATAAAGGTACTGTTCCTGGCACTTTACTGGGGAATGGCAACAACGCTGACAATGTAAGGCTGACCTTTGACGAAGCTAACAATAAATGGAACGCGGCTAAAAACCTGTACTGGAAGGATAAGGTTACGCATATTGACGTGTATGGTTACTATCCCTATGCTGCTCCTAACACTATTGAAGAATACGCTTTCACCGTGCAGCGTGACCAGAGTCTGCCTACGGAGAATGGCAGTATGGGCGGTTATGAAGCAAGTGACTTCCTGTGGGGAAAGGCTACTGACATTGCCCCTACATCGAGTACGATACACCTTTCGATGGAACACCGTATGTCAAACCTGCGCGTTACACTAACAGAAGGCACGGGATTTAACAGCGGAGAGTGGGAGACGTTAGAGAAGAATGTACTCGCCTCTAACCTGATAAGAAAGGCGAAGATTGACCTCCGCGATGGTAAGGTGACACCTGACGGCAACATTGAGAACACGGCTACAATACCTTCACACATTGACAACGAGTGGAGAGCTATCGTTGTGCCTCAGACTGTGGCGGCAGGTACGACACTGTTCAGCATAACAATAGGAGGAAAACCATATAAGTTCGCTAAGAACGCCGACTTTACGTATGTAGAGAAGATGATGATGAACTTCACCATACGTATTGACAAGAAAGGAAACGACGGACAGTATGCACTATCTCTCGTCAGCGAAAGCATTTCACCATGGGAGAATGACCTTGTAAGTCACGATGGAACAGCTAAGGAATATCTCGTGGTAACATCTCAGCAAGGACATTTTGCTGATTCCATAAAGGCGCATTTTAAGGACTACGCTAACATAAAAAACCTGAAGATTAAGGGCGAAATGAACGGAAAAGATTTCGCTTTTATCTGCTCGGACATGAAGGGACTACAGGCATTGAACTTGAAAGAGACGAGGGTTTACAACAAAGAGTGCCCAGGGGTGGCTCCCGCAACAAATATCAAGTACATAAATGACTATATGCCATATTCCGCACTATACGGACACGAGGGACTGCAACGAATCATATTGCCCGACTCTTTGAAAGGTATAGCGAACTTCGCATTTTATAAATGCCCGAATCTAACAGGCTCATTGACTATCCCTGAGGGTGTGAAAGAAATATATGACGGGGCTTTCGCGGAGTGTTCTTCACTCAATGGCGTTCTGACTTTACCCAACACATTGGAGAAAATAGACACCAGAGTCTTTGACGGTTGCCAATTTAACTGCGAGCTGATACTGCCACAGTCGCTCAAGGTCTTAGGGAGCTGCGCTTTTCAGAGTTGCGAAGGGCTGTATGGTAATCTCACATTACCGAACGATTTAGAATATATCGAGTCTGCAACATTCAGTGACTGTAGTAGACTAACTGGCGACTTAGTGATTCCCGATAAGGTAAAAGATATAAGGGATAGGGCTTTTAACTGCACCAACTTTAACGGAACGCTGACATTGCCTGAAGGTCTTAACACCATAGGAGAAAACGCTTTTGGCTTTAATAACTTTAAGGGCGAGCTGAATCTGCCTAAGTCTATAACTGCAATTAAGGCACACGCGTTCGTGGCTAACGGTTTTTCTGGTACGCTTAAACTGCCAGAGAACTTGGTGATTCTTGGCGTTGGAGCATTCGATCGATGCAGTAAGCTTACAGGAACACTGGAGATTCCTGAAGGTATAGAGGTGATTCCACAGAACGCATTTCGTGAATGTAGCAGCATTACAAGCGTTATACTGCCAGAGAATCTTAACACTATCTCTGCCTACTCATTCTGTGCCTGCTATAACATCAAGACGATTGTTTCGCAAAGTCAAGAGCCGCCAAGGGTCGACAACACTTCTTTCAATGACATTTCTATGCAAGGGGTAACGTTAGAAGTGCCTGACGCCGCGCTTAACTCATACAAGACGGCAAACGTTTGGCGTGACTTCAAGAACATAACGGTGCATCATGAATTGGCATGCTCACCGCAAACATACGATGTTCTAAACAAGAAGAGTACACACTCTATGAACGTTCGCGCTGAGGGAGAATGGGAAGTGATGAGCAAACCTGAATGGTGTACGCTGTCAAAGAGCAGCGGTTCGGGCAACGCTGAACTACAAGTGACCATTGAACAGCTGACGAAGGGAAGCGGAGACAGAAACGGTGAAATCGTATTGAAGCTGAAAGATAAGCCATACACCTATAATGTGGCGGTACAACAGCATGACTATAGATATGATTCTGACGAGTTCCTGACGCTGCAAAAGGCGACAAAGGGAAATAACGGAGGCATTAACATTGTACTGTTAGGTGACGGTTACACCGCAACAGAGATAAAAAATGGCGATTACATGAACGACATCAACAACGCCATGACATATTTCTTTGGCATAGAACCATACACTACCTATCGCGATTACTTTAATGTCTACACGGCAATAACACCATCTACTGAGTCGGGCATTAGCACTACGAATAAGAAGATTGACAACAGATTCTCATCTATCGCCACTGCAAGCAAGGAGATTGCCTGTGATTATAACAGCTTGATAAAGTATGTGCAGAACGCTCCTACTGTAAACGGCTCTAACATACAGCAGACTCTCGTTATCCTCATACCTAATACGGACGAGTATCACGGCAGAACTTACATCTGGGAAGATGGCTCTACAATTGCGATTTGCCCGAAGAGCAAGGAGGAATACCCTTACGACACACGAGGATTCGTGCAACATGAGGCTGGAGGACATGGCTTCGGAAAGCTTGCCGACGAGATGATTATGCACAGTTCGTATATAGATATGTGTAACTGTACTTGCTGTTCGCACGACAATACCATTAAATATGCCCAGTCTTTCGGATGGTATCAGAATATCTCTCTGACGGGAAAAGCGCAGAGTGTGCCTTGGAGTCACCTGCTTTCTGACAGTAGATACAACGACATCGTTGACATATACGAGGGCGCTGCGATGCACTCTAAAGGCGTATTCCGTTCTGAACTGACGTCGTGCATGAGCAAATACATTCCTTATCACAATGCTATAAGCCGCGAACTGATAGTAAAACGCATTAAGGAATATGCTGGAGAGGTATTTTCTTTCGAGGACTTCGTAGCGCATGATAAACGTAATGCCGTGTCGCAAACAAGGGGTATAGCACGCAATGTGGCTGTCTCTTCTAATAAAACGCACTCACATCCTACGATTATTAAAGGTAGTCCAACACGTAAGAGAGCGAGATAAATTTGCAAGAAGACAATAAACCCACACCGATATTCTAAAAAATAAAGATGAGAAGAATATACATTATATTATATATACTCACCATTTGTGTCACCGCCACGTGTCTATCGTGTTCTGATGACGCTGGAACGGCATCGCTGGCTGAAGGGAATCGTCATGCTTTGTCTTTCAATATAGTACACCCTTCAGCCCTTTCACGCGCAACGGAGTATGACTTTGAGCAGGGCGACAGAATTGGATTGTACATTTGCAAGGCTGGCACAACACTGGAACCGAGTGGCAATGAGATTAACAACGAGGCTCTTACATACGACGGTAACACATGGAATGCGTCACAAAAGCTGTTTCTTGACAACGGCAACTATAATGTATACGCCTATTATCCGTACACCTCAGTTACGTCAATAGAGGATATGGGCGTTGAGGTTAAGACTGACCAGAGCCAGTGGAAGGACTATACCGCAAGCGACATTATGTACGCCCGTCACACGAACTACAGTGACTTGCAGTCTCCCATCAGACTTGTCTTTGGTCATGTAATGAGTAAAGTGACCATCAGGTTGATAAAGAGCGTGGACTATGAGGGTGACTTGCCAACAGACGCAAAGGTATATATACACAACACTGTGACGCAAGCCACCATGGACTTCATCTCTGGCACAGCGACAAAGAAGCAGAAAGTGGCGACGAATACTATCAAAGCAAGGCAGAAAAACGCCTATACCTACGAGGCAATAGTAGTTCCGCAGAGACTGGACACACGCGTTCCGTTGATAGAAATAGAGATGAACGGCGTGAGCTATCTATTTGAAAGCAAGTTCGTCTTTAAAAAAGGCATGAACCATACCGTAAATATCGTCATACCAAGTAGCCCAGAACAGATTAAGATAGAGATTGGAGCGATAACTGAAAACTGGTAAATAACGTAACTGACAGATAAAGGATTATAATGAAAAAAACATTGAGCATACTGTTATTTACGTTCTTTCTGTTAGCTATTGCGGCTGTCGTGTTGCACTGTTTGCCACACGCTACAGCAGGAAACGAGCTAAAACGGGTGGCATACGGCATCAATGAACACCGACAACTCGTAGCACTCGTCAACGACAAGGGGGACACTCTCTTCACTGTTGAAGATGAAGAGGGCAACAAGCTCTTCAACATTCCTGTGCGAAATAGCGTGCTTGCCAGCACATATCAAGGTGGACAGCTTGTCTTTAGGAATATCACTACGGGTAGAATGGGATATATTGACATTAATGGCAACTGCTTTCTGGCTGCCGAAACAGCCATTGCCACACACGTGAACGATGAGAACAAAACTGTGATGTTTAACAATAACGATGCTAACGCACAGCAAACGCAAGCCAAGAGCACTACAAAGACAGCGGTAAAAAGCTCTGTCAACATCGGTAAGCCTACCGACTTGCGCCAGATTGCCCACGGAAACCCCTTCTTTCAGGAAGCTTCTAAGGTGCTATCGGGCAAACTGGAGGAGACGGACGCATCGCGACGTCGCGTCATTCTCAACTACTGCGAGCACTTCCGAACGGCATATACCACCAAAGATGTGGACTTCTTGCAACAGGTTTTCAGCGACAAAGCGTTGATAATTGTTGGCAATGTGGTAAAGACTAAGACGGAAGATGCCACCGCTGGTATTGCTGGAGGCGAACGAGTAACATACGCTATACGCACGAAATACGAGTATCTGCAGCGTCTCACCGCCACTTTCGCGGCTAATAAAGCCATTAATATGAAGTTCAGCGACTTCAAAATAAGGCGACATCCCACCCTCGACGGCATCTATGGCGTTACACTTCGCCAACAGTATAAGACCGATAACTACTCTGACGATGGCTACCTCTTCCTGTTATGGGACTTCCGTAATCCTTCAATGCCTCTCATTCACGTACGCACTTGGCAACCATCAACAGTGGTAAAGGGCAGCAACGACGTCATTGGAATACAGGATTTTAACTTAGAATAACCACAAAACGCACCTATTTATGAAGCACTTTACACTACACTCCATAGCCATAGCATCGGTTATCGTTATCACTTTGCTGTTAGGTAACATTCAGACTGTACAGGCACAACAGTTCAGTGTGAAGGGCTTTCGTACCCTTCCTAACGACGTTACAGCCTTCATCACGCCAGTAAACGACCTCAACGGCGACGCTTGCGCACTGCTCAAGGTGCAGGCTCCCGCTGATTTCGCGTTCTCTACACCGTTAGGTATTGTCAGAAGAGAGGACAAAGTGGGCGAGATATGGCTGTACTTGCCTAAGGGTAGCAAGCGCATCACACTGAAAAGCCCTACCCTCGGCGTGCTGCGCGACTACCGATTCCCTACCGTTCTCGATAGTCACATGAGCTATGAACTTACACTTTCCATGCCTACTACGGTGAAACGCGACACTATTATCATTACTACCACGAAGGTAGATACCGTCACTATCACTGCCACAAAGCCCATAGTGCCATGGAAGTTCTCTGCACTCGCCACGGCAGCACTGCATACTGGCGGTCCCTCGATAGGCATTATGCTGGCTGCTATCAAGCGACACGGTGCGTTTCTACACGTTAGTAGCAACTTCAAGAGCGATGAATCAAGCTTCTCTGTTGACCAAACAGGTATGCCAACAGACCCTGCCAACGGTGACATCATGCCCTACTACAGCGGTGAACAACGACATTCCTCGTTTTCATTTACCGCAGGTCCCATACACAGACTATGCTCATGGCTCAACGTTTTCTACGGAGCAGGCTACGGAAAGGCATCTACTCTGTGGCAGTTGTCGCAGTCAGAAGGCTCTTTATGGGTTAACAACAGCGACAAAACATATAAAGGTTTGGCAGCAGAAGCAGGTCTTTTGTTTTTTTGCAAACGCATTTCCGCATCGTTGTCTGCTACAACAATAAAAGGAAAACAATGGCAAGCCAGCATCGGTATAGGTGTAAACATAGGCAAATAGAGCAACATTTCCGTTGCAAGCAGAATCAAATTTATACGCTAACGACCCTTTGCCAACAGGCAATTTAATCGACATAACAGGTAAGACACAACATCACTGTGAGACTAATGAAGCATATTTCTAACCACATAACCCTTTTCTTACAGCTGTTTACGGCATTACTCATACTTGCGTCATGCTCTGAAGACAGTGTGCCTGGAAGCCGCGAACCAAGCATTACGGCTCTCGCTGCCACAGATATTACATATACCAGTGCCACGTTACACGGCAAGATAGAACACAATGGAGCCACAACCCTGCCATACCTATACTTCGTTTATGGTAAAAACACCGACATGGAGCAGGGCAAATACATCACAAGCGAGAAGGTAACACCCATCAACAGCGACGTCACACTGCCACTTACTGGGTTGGAGTCCTCTACAACTTATTCATATATGCTTACTGCTGACAACGGTCGTGTACAGCAACAAAGTGACGTTCTCACCTTTTCTACACTTACAAGAGAACGCCCAGTTATCGGTAAAACACAGATATTAGGTCAAGGTCCCACAAGTCTTATCATCGAAGTTAATCTTGAGGACAACGGCGGAGAGGATATTTTAGAGTGTGGTTGCATACTGACAAACTCCAATTCGCAAGAAAACAAACGAGTGATAGCTACCGAGACGCCCACAAAACACGGCACAACGAAAGTGTATGTCAACGACCTTACGAGGCTAACAGCATATACTGTGACACCTTTTGCACGCAACAAAGTGGGTGAAAACATCGGAACCCCGATAACGGTAACACTTGGCGACGCCTTCGTCATCAACGAGGCTGGTTCCTTCAATAAACTAATAGAAAAAGAATCTAACAGCGATGTCAGCACCCTTACACTGTGCGGACCGATGAACGGTGATGACATCAGCACCTTACGTCACCTCGTTAGCGAGACATACGCCTCAACATTGAAGCATCTTGACATGACAGACGTCACCATAACAAGTGGCGGTGGCAGCTATCTTCCGTCATGTTTCACCAGCGACAATGTCGTCTCTACAAGAATGTTCAGCAATCTTACTAATCTTACTACCATCACATTACCCAGTACTGCCGTAACGATAGAACGCAATGCTCTGCAGAATTGCAGCTCACTAACAGAGCTTACGATACCTGCTAACGTCACCAACGTACAGCCATCTGAACACTGTAGCAGTCTGAAGAGTATCAAGGTGTCACCTGCCAACAATCATTTTAGCAGCCAAGACGGTGCACTTCTCAATGCCGACAAGACGAAGTTGCTGTGGCTTCCGATGTCAAAAAGAGGTACATATACCCTTCCTTCCAGTGTCACTACTATCGGCAACTACGCCTTGCAGGGCTGTAATATAAACTGGTTACAACTTTCTGACAACCTGAAAGAGGTAGGTCAAGCAGCTTTTGCCGACTGTAACATCACCGAACTAACACTGCCTAACAGCCTGAAGACGCTGTCTACAGCCATTCTTCAGGGCAACAGCACACTGAAAAAGCTGTATATCGGCAGCGGAATGGAGTTGATAGGCGACTACCCTTTGGACGGTTGCGCACTAACAGACATTTACATCTACGCCACTATACCGCCCGTCTGCAGCAGCAACTCCTTTACAAGCGACAACAAAGACATACGTCGCTCCTGCCGTCTTCACGTGCCATCAGATAGTTACCGCATCTACATCAATCATAAGGAGTGGGGAAAATTTGACAGTATCCTCACCTTTTAACACTAAAATACACGCACTATGGAATCACCGGAAATAGAAGAACTGAAGGATTTAATAGAGCAAAAGTACGGCAGACAGCTTCGAACCACTACCGACTTCGACAGCTTTTCGCTACTTCTTGAGAGGACAATGCCCAACTCTGTGTCAGCTTCTACACTAAAAAGAATGTGGGGTTACGTAGGCGACAAGCATAAGACACGCCGCTACTCTCTTGACATTCTCTCACAATACCTCGGACACAAGAACTTCGAGGAATTCGTATTGTGGCTCAAAACAAGTACAAGATATAATTCTTCTTTCTTTAATGCTATGCAGATTCACAGCAACGAACTTAAGAAAGGCGACCACATACAGATAGGCTGGAGTCCCAATCGCCTCCTTACTTTGAAATACTTGGGCAACAGCGAGTATGAGATTCTTTCCGCCAGCAACAGTAAGCTATGCCCAGGCGACCGCTTCATCACTGGTTGTTTTATCAAGGAGCACCCACTCTATCTGCCTTACATAGAGAGAAACGGTGAACATACCACACCATTCGTCGCTGGACGAAACGGTGGTATCAGCGTTATCAATATACTAAACAAGTAGATTATGTTGCCCACAGCACCGATGAAAAACCGAAATAACAACGAGGAAGCAACGTCAAACAAGGAAGAAAGCTCTGGATTTGTTGCTGCATTACCTAACGATATAGAGCATATCGCCACCGACACCCCTAATGTCTTTACCGACATCCACGAGTGTTACCGGTCGACGATGGGGCATACCTGCCTCTATTC
>CAKQDQ010000006.1 GCA_934229335.1 uncultured Prevotella sp. | reverse complement strand
CGCTTCAAGATGGGCTTGAACCAACGACCCCCTGATTAACAGTCAGGTGCTCTAACCAACTGAGCTATTGAAGCAGTTGCAATTTCAGATTGAATAATGGAAGCTTATTCGTTAGTTCTGAATTGCGCTGCAAAGGTACTTACTTTTTCTGAAATAACCAAATATTTACGCATTCTTTTTCGCATTTTCATTAAAAAAATATGATTTTTGGGTATTTTAAGCCTCTAAAGGCGGTGCTTTAGAATAAAATATGTACTTTTGCAACCGTATGGAGTATAAGTTTTCTTTAAGTGCTCCACCTTTCTTTTATTACTCGAAATCTAAACAGACTATGAAAAGAAATATATATATAGTATTAATAATGTGTCTCGCTCTGTCGGCAATCACGTTGAAGGGACAGGGTAAAAAGGACGATTCCAACCATAACTATGATGTAGAGAAACAACTTGAGACCTTCTCTGCCATCTATAAGCAGCTTGACATGATGTACGTTGACACCCTCGACCCATCCGTTACTGTAGGCAGTGGCATCAAGGCAATGCTCAACTCTCTCGACCCTTACACCACTTACTATCCCTCTGACGAAGTGCAAGACCTTCGTACTATGCTCACAGGTAAATACGCCGGCATAGGCGCGGTGATAAAGAAAGATCTTAGTACTGGCAATACCGTGATAGACGAGCCTTACGAGGGTATGCCTGCTGCGGTTGCGGGACTGCGCAAGGGCGATGTGATAATGGCTATCAACGACTCTTCTATGGTAGGGAAAGACGTGTCGTACGTGTCAAGTCATCTGCGCGGTGATGCTGGAACGGTGTGTGTGATAACGCTACAACGTGACAATGGCACTGCCGTTACGGGCAAGAAAGCTAAGAAAAACCAGACGATAAAGGTAAAACTGACGCGTAAGGCGATACAGCTACCCTGTGTACCTTATTATGGTATGATAGGCGATGGGGTAGGTTATCTGCAGCTTAGCCAGTTTACTGACGAGTGTTCGCGTGATGTGCGCCGTGCCTTGGTAGACCTTCGCCAACAGGGAATGAAGAGCCTGGTGTTCGACCTGCGCAACAATGGCGGTGGCTCACTGACCGAGGCTATCAAGATTGTCAATATGTTTGTGCCACGAGGCATCACTCTTGTTACTACCAAGGGTAAACTGAAACGTGCCAATAATGAGTATAAGACAGAACAGGAACCGCTTGATACCATTATGCCCACAGTCATTTTGACCAACGGCAACACCGCATCGGCAAGTGAGATTACAGCTGGTTCGTTGCAAGACCTTGACCGTGCGGTAGTCATGGGCACACGTACTTACGGTAAGGGATTGGTGCAACTGCCGGTGGATTTGCCTCATGGCGGTACGTTGAAGCTGACAACTTCTAAGTACTACATACCGTCGGGACGCTGTATTCAAGCCATTAACTACAAACATACGGGCGGTGGTTACAGGGAACATATACCTGACTCGCTGACGCATGAGTTTAAGACACGTGGCGGAAGAATTGTGCGCGATGGCGGAGGCATAAAGCCTGACGTTACGGAGAAGGGCGACTCGCTGCCAAACATCGCTTATTACCTACAGCAGAGCGGTCTGGACTCAACGGAAGTGATGTTCCATTACGTTGTAGATTACATTCGGACGCATAAGACAATAGCTCCTGCCGAGCAGTTCAAACTGACAGACGAAGACTATGCTGAGTTCAAAAAGAGAGTACTTGAAAGTGGCTTTAAGTATGATAGAGAGACAAGCAAGCAGTATGACTTTCTTGTAAAAATGGCGAAGTTTGAGGGATATTACGATGACGCAAAGGAGGAGTTTGAGGCATTGAAGAATAAGTTGCAGCATAACCTCGCCAGCGATCTCGACAGAAACCGCACCATGTTGCAGCAGCTGCTGGAAGCAGACATAATTGCGGCGTATTACTATCAGAAAGGAGCCATAGTCAGCGCACTGCACGCTGACACGCAGGTGAAAGAGGCGAAGAAATTGCTACTTGACACGGAGCGATACAACAAAATTCTTCGACCATAACAGATTACAATCTGAAAGCAACCTCTTCACCGTGTAATCACTATCTGATTACCAGGTAATTAGTACCTTATTACCGTGTAATCTGGTGCTGATCGCATTGTGCAAGAATGTTAAGAAAAACTGTAAGCAGCGACACCCTGTTTGCTTACAAATCGTAACAAGAACGTGTATACACAAATGTGCATCGCATTAAGGTATGCATAAAAGAAATAACCCACTTAAAATTATACGACTATGGGAAACAAAAAGGACAAGAAGAAAGGTGGCAAGCGCATGAGCAAGGCTCAGCTTGTTGAAAAGATAGAAGCGTTCTTCTCTACGCAACCAGGGGAAACGTTCTCCATGAAGCAGATTTTTAAGGCATTAAAGCTAAATACTCACCCGCTGAAGATGCTTGCTATCGACATCATGGAGGAGATGGCATGGGACGATTTCCTCGTTCAAGTCACCGACTCCTCATATCGTCTGGCAGACAACACGCAGGTTATGGAAGGTGTATTCCACGCAAAGCCTAATGGAAAGAACTCTGTTGTGCCCGACGGTAGCGACAAACCGATATTCGTGGCAGAGCGTAACTCGCTGTCGGCACTTGAAGGCGATCGCGTGAAGTTCAGTCTAATGGCGCGTCGACGCAATCATATCCGTGAGGCACAGGTAATAGAGATACTGCAAAGGAAGAAAGACCAGTTTGTGGGCAGACTGCGTGTGGACAGCGATTTCGCCTTCCTCATACCGCAAGAGCCACTGTCTACCAACATCATCATACCTAAGGACAAACTGAAAGAGGGCAAGACCGACGACCGTGCAGTAGTGAAAGTAACGCAATGGCCTGACGGAGAACGCCGTAATATCGTTGCGGAGGTAGTGGACATACTTGGTAAGAAGGGTGACAACGATGCCGAGATGAACACCATCCTCGCCCAGTATGGACTGCCATACAAGTATCCTAAGGAGGTAGAAGAGGCTGCTGATAAGATAACAGGTGAGATAACACCAGAGGATTACGCTGAGCGCGAGGACTTCCGCGATGTCTTTACCTGCACCATCGACCCTCACGACGCCAAGGACTTCGACGATGCCCTGTCCATACAACGCCTTGAAAGCGGACTGTGGCAGGTGGGTGTACACATCGCTGACGTGTCACACTATGTTACCGAAGGATCTATTATAGATAAGGAGGCAGTAAAACGTGCCACAAGTATATATCTCGTAGACCGCACCATACCTATGTTGCCAGAGCGATTGTGTAACTTTGTATGCTCGCTTCGTCCCGATGAAGAGAAGCTAACGTATAGTGTTATCTTCGACATGGACGACAATGCCGAGGTGAAAAAGTACCGTATAGTGCACACTGTCATAAAGAGTAACCGACGCTATGCCTATGAGGAGGTGCAGAAGATAATAGAAGACAACCGCGCTGACACCACAAAACCGTTTGTGGAGGGTGTAGCTCTCACGGCAGACGACATAGAAAAGCGTAAGGATACCTTTACGGGCGATTACGCATACCAACTCCTTACCCTCGATCGACTGGCGAAATTACTGCGCGCCAAGAGGTTTGCTAACGGATCAGTGAAGTTTGATCGTGAGGAGATGCGCTTCGATATTGATGAGACAGGCAAGCCCATCAGGTGCTACTTCAAGCGTTCTAAGGACGCCAACAAACTCATCGAGGAGTTCATGTTGCTTGCAAACAAAACCGTAGCGGAGAGCGTTGGCAAGGTGCCTAAGGGCAAAAAGGCGAAGACACTGCCTTACCGTGTACACGACAACCCAGACCCTCAGAAGTTAGAGACACTGCGTTCGTTCGTCGTTAAGTTCGGCTATAAGATGAAGTCAACCAGTACTAAGGGAGCGACAGCACGTGCCTTGAACGCCCTTATGGACGAGTGTCAGGACAAACCAGAAGGCAACGCCATACAGTTGGTGGCTCTTCGTGCCATGATGAAGGCCAAGTACAGCACACATAACATTGGCCACTTCGGCTTAGCGTTTGACTATTACACGCACTTCACATCGCCAATACGTCGTTATCCTGACACGATGGTACACCGACTGCTGACACGTTACGCCAATGGCGGACGCTCTGCCAACCAAGACCACTACGAGGAACTATGTGAACACAGTAGCGATATGGAGCTCGTTGCAGCAAGCGCAGAGCGCGATTCCATTAAGTATAAGATGGTAGAGTACATGGGACAGTTCGTAGGCGATGAGTTTGACGCTCATATATCAGGTATAACGAGCTACGGTATCTATGCAGAGATAGACGAAAACCATTGTGAAGGCATGGTGCCAATGCGTGATTTGAAGGACGACTACTACGAGTTTGACGAGCGAAACTTCTGCCTTGTAGGACGTCGTCGCCACAACCGTTATCAGTTAGGCGACAAGATACGAATCAAGGTAGCGAGAGCCAACCTCGACAAGAAGCAACTTGACTTCACCATAGTGGAGGAGTAGTGAAGAGAATATAAATAAACAACGAGGGACTATATGCGATATTTGCATATAGTCCCTCGCTTGATTTTGTATAAAAGAGCACTAAATATGAAAAGTAATGAATTTATTACCAGAAATGTTTGGCGGTTATCATTCTTTTTTTTACTTTTGCATCATGAAGAAAGAAGGTGTTATAAGGGAAATAATCTTCTCAGATGAATTTGAGGAGTATTATAGTACGTTGTCTCCTAAGTTATTAGAAAAGTACCGTTATGCGTTAAATATAATATCGACTCAGTTGGTAGTTAGTCAGAAGTTTGTAAAACATTTGACTAATACAGACTTTTATTAATTGCGAATATCGATAAGCAAAGACGAGTATAGAACTGTCTTGTTTACAGTAGATACAAGAAGTTTCATGGAAAGTAAACGCATATTGGTATTGAATTCTTTTATGAAGAAAGGAACAAAACAATACAAGTCGGAGACAAAGTTAGCCGAAAGACTACTAAAGAAATATTTGGAGGAGTAAAATATGTTGAAGTTTAATGAGGAGAAGTTAGCGAAGTTGAAAACTTTTGAAGACCATCTTCAAAAGGAAATAGGTGAGCATGGAAGTCAGGCTCGCGACGAATTTGATGCAAGAGCGAAGGCATGGTATTATGCCGAATTACTGAAAGGTGAACGTAAGAAGCAAAAAATGACTCAGAAAGCTTTGGCTGAGAAGATAGGAAAGAAAAGAGAATACGTATCATCATTAGAAAAAGGGCAGACGGATATGCAGCTTTCTACGTTCTTACGCATAGCAAATGCTTTAGGATTACAGTTTTCTTTAGTGATAGGCTAATGCAAAGTACTGTTTCTTACTCATCTTGTGAGAGACAATATGTAGAATGACCTCAAGCAATATGTAATGAAAACGGGGTTTCATGACAGTTAAGAATGTCATGAAACCCCGTTCCTGTTTATGGTTACGCGTAACTATGCATTCCTGAAAGGAAGTAGTTTACGCCGAAGTACGTCATAAGAACGGTGAGGAAAGCAATGACGGTGAACACGTGGAACGCCTTGTCTGAGGCGAAGAAACGCATGAAACGGGTGTGGAACGCCATGCCATAGACCATCATTGTTATCAATGCCCACACCTCTTTTGGGTCCCAACTCCAGTAACTTCCCCACGAAACGTTTGCCCATATGGAGCCAAGAAAGATGCCAATGCCAAGCAACAGCGTGGCGGGATAAAGCATAATGCGGCTCACTACAGCCAAGGTCTCAACCTGATTGTCGTGATTCCTTTTCACCATCAGCACCAAAGCGAGGATGCCGTTCATTGCCATGAAGGTATAAAGGGAATATGATACCATGATAACAGATACGTGCGCGCTCAGCCATGGCGAGTGAAGCACGGGCATAAGAGGCGTTATCTGAGGGTTCATCTGTCCTAAATGGCTCACCAAAAGGGTGAAACCAGAGAGCAGGAAGGCGAAAGGCACAGCGAAAGGAAGGCGTCTGCACAGTGCGCAACCAATGACGAGCAATGCCAAAGCTACGAAAATCATGGTCTCATAACCATTGGATAGCGGTATGCTCTCTGCCACATACCAACGCAGGCAGAAGTAAGCGGCAAGCAGTATGGTGTCGATGACAAGGGCAATGGGTGCGTATCGCCATGCAAGGCTCATTGCCTTCCACGCTAAACCGTTTTTAGTTGTTGTGTTATTACTAAGCAGTCGGCTCATGAATACCACTAAAAGCAGCAGACCTAACGTCAGATTAGCCTTAAAGAGAACGTTGGTCATGTCGCATTTGTTGTACAACACCTCCGCCTTTATCTTTGTGTCAGAGCGTCGTGCGGCAGCAGGAACAGGCTTAAAGAGTTGTCCCTTGGTGACCATAAGAATGATACCCACGTTCTCGTCGGCAGCATCCACAGCCTTATTGAAAGCAGACGACTGCCCACCGCGTGATGATAGCAGTGCGTTCAGTTTGTAACTGCCGTCTGAATTGAAGAAATCCACAAAGCGAGCACAGTCGCCTTCTATGCCGAGTCGCTCACGCAGGGCGGTGTTTTTAATGCGTATCATGGGCACATACTGCCACTCTTCGGGGTAAAGCATCCAGCTAAGCAACACCTGTTCGGGCGTTAGCGAGCGGAAAGAACGGCTGCCTGTGGTCTTTTCTACAAAGTCAATGGCAACCGTATTCATCGGTACCACACGGTCGTTGTACAGCACTTGCTTCTCCGTGAAGTCGTCAGCCTGCTTACGTTCCACCACAGATGTGCCGCCATTGCCACCCTCTGCGGCAGCAAAAGCTGTGCAAGAGAATAGCAACAGCATAGAGAACGCTCCACGCTTCAGTGCCGGACTGTTGAGCAAAGCCTTCAGTCTGCCACTGCGACGCAGCAGCATCAGCACAGAGAAAAGGGCGAAAAGCGCGTAGCCAGTATAGACAATTGACGTGCCGTAAGGGTCGTAGTTGACCATAAGCCAACTGCCTTTCATGTCAGAATCAAACGAAGACTGGTAGAGTCGGAACCCGTCGCTATGAAAAATATTATTCATTGAAACCGTGTACTCTCCCAGTTCGTTGTGTGCCATGCATGTGTAAGTGATGCGACTCTCATAATCCTGTGGTGCCTGTGTGCCTGGATAGCATATCACTTTGAAGGAGTTGAGGCGCAAGATGAAAGGCAACTGCGCTATTGTACCATCGTTTTTGGTGTAAACGGTGACATTCTCTCCTTGGCGAAGATGCAGCGTTCCCTTCGCGCTTGTAAGCATAGTGACGAGTGCTCCTGCAAGAATCAGAAGCATAGAGAAATGTAGCCCCAAGGTAATCCACTTGCTCTTGTTCCACGAGCGCACTATAACCAATATGGAACTGACGCACAACACGCCCCATAAGGCAGCGAACCACCATGAGCCGTAAATGTGTTGGCTAACGAAAGACGTTCCAGCGGAAGCCTCTATAAACGTAGAAGCCGCCATAACCACAGCGGTTATGGCAGCGACTACGAAAGGTAATGTATCTATATAAACTCTTTTCATCATCTGTAGAATGGCGTTATGCCGTATGTGAGGTAGCGTCACGCCTTAGAACTCCTTGTACTGTTGATAGGCGTTTGGCGTCACAGCGATGCACTCCATCTCTATCAACCAAGCAGGGCGGCATACTGGCGCGAGCGTAATCACGTAAGGAGTGTCAGGGAATTTCTCCTTGAACATACGACTAACAGTAAGATAGTCGGCACTGTCACGAAGGTAAACGACAATCTGCATCACGTCGTTAAACGTAGCACCACCTTCTTCCAGCAGTTTTTCCACGTTCTCCCACATACGTTTTGTTTGGTTCACTATATCACCAACGTAAAGTACATTGCCTTTATTGTCTATTGACGCCGTTCCTGATATAAATATCTGCCCTCTGTCACCATATTTAACTAATGTGCCGCGTTCAAAGGTTACGCCATACTCATAAGTAGGGTTCAGGTGAGTAGGAGCGTAAAGGTACTGCTGTTGTGATGGCTCCATGCCTGTAAGAGCGTAGGTACCGAGTTGCAGAAGTGCCTTAGTGTCGGCAGGCGAACCACCTATTCCGGTGCTGGAGATGTAGTGAGTCTTCTCCGTAAGCCCCTGCTCCGTGAAGAAATCCTTACGTGCTGTCACCATGCCTGCATACTGAGTGTCCACGTCTCTTACGAAGAACCAAGTGCGAATACAGTTGTCAGCCAGTGTGGCACCATAGTTCTGAAGCATCTCAGCGTAAGAAATCAGCAGGCTTTCCGTTTGCCATGCAGAGTCACCCTTATGCTCGTGCATACCCATCTTCCACAGATGACGGTAGCCGTTGTGCTCAGCCACGATTACACCGTCCTCGTTATATACGTTCGTACCCTTTTGTAGGTATAGCCATACGGCAATCTTGCTGCCATCGAGTGGTGCCTGCTGTATGATAGAAACAGAGCTATCCTTCTCGTACTTCATTAAAGGAGCCTGGTTAGCAGAGTCGCTAAGGAAGTAACGTTTCATCACTACCGTTGAGCCTGCAATGTCCTCTTGCTCCATAATGAGACGCTCTGCCTTGTATATGCGCTCCAACTGTCCTGCAAAGAGTTCATCGCGAGGGTCTACATGCAGCATGACGTGAAACTCGGCAATCTTTCCTTCTGGCGCGAAAGCGGCTATCTCAGCCCTTACCCCAATCTCTTCAAATGTTATCTTTGTCTTTTTCATGAATGCAATCTTTATGTGTTTTACTTTTTCGCACCACCGTTTATCCATGCCTTCAGTACGTCAAGCATGGTTTGGTGGTCTGCCATCAGCGCCACATGTGAATAATGTACCTCGTCAGGTCCATCTGCTAACACCTTATACAGGTAACTCTCGTCAGCGTTTCCAGGCTTAACCCTCATGTACTCTCCATTCTTGTGGGCAGTGACTCCAACGAGAGAGCTGTAGGCATTGTCGCTTGTCATGTCGAGATTAGCGGCCGCATGAGCAGAAGAGTGGCATTGAGCGCAGTTAACAGTGGTGTTCTGGAAGAGACCATCGTTAATTGCTGTGAACATGCTAAGGTCCATATTGCCCACCTCTATCTTGATAGTGTCGTTCTTGCTTTGTCCGTCCTCTATCGTGTAAGAATGGATAGTAGAGATGCGTTTACGCAGACTGTTGACCACAGCCAGTTCTACTGTCTTCACAGTAGAAGGCACGTTGCTGAGCACTATGGTGTCTTGCTCGCCCACGGCAGATGCGGGTATCACCTTTTGTGATACTGAATACTCCTCACCTTCCTCATAACAAGCGGCAGCAACAGAGTATTTTCCTGACCATGTGTTCACGCCATTGAATGTACCTATAATCTTAATGTTATAGCCATTACCCGTCTTCTGTATTACCTTCTCGTTAACAGCACCGTCGTCACACGCCGTAAAGGCGGTGACGAGGGCTGCGAAAAGCATAATACCTGTTATGTTCCTGAATTTCATTATAGTAATGTTATGCCAAAGGGTTCATTAAAAAGTATACTGAAGTGTGGCGAGTGCGCTGTGCTTAGCAACGCCAAGGTCGTCGTTGTCACGGTCAAGCTGTGTCTTGTGACCTGTACGTCCGATGTACTGATACATAGCAGACAGCTTCAGACCAGTATTCTTTATGAAGTAGTTAACGCCTACTGCTGGCATGTTCAGTATGCCGTCCTTGCCCGAACCGTTACGGTCCATGAAGTCATAGCGTGCTGCTACCTGCACCTGTGGATGAACAAAGTAGCCTGCCTGTGCGTAACCACCGAAGTAGTCGTAGCCTTCGTCTATCTTCTGACGCTTTGTAAAGCCTACGTGCATCCAGTAAGCCTCACCACCGAAGTACCACTTTCCATAGAGATAGTTAACCTCCAGTCCCATACGTGAGTCGTTAGTGCTCTCGCTTTCGCTCTCAACGTTGATGCCACCAGAGAGTGCTACTTCCAGTTTGTTTTCATTTAGCATCTTGCTGTTGCCCTGAGTGCGTGGCATTGCGCCAAAAGGCGTCCATGCGATACGTCCTGCATAGAGCAGAGAAGGTATGTGCCAGTCGTCAGAGAATGTCTTGGTAGCCTTGTTAGAACCAGAGCCTGTACCGTTGAAGAGACCTGCCATGTAGTTCCACTTGGTGCCGATGTTACCGTGAACCATAACACCGAGGTCGAAGCCTGTGCCGATAGTAGGGCACTGAGCGTTAAGAACGTAAGGCATGATGACGGTAGATGTCAGCGAAGTAGGGAGGCTTGGCATCAATGTCTCGCCGAGGGTAGTGAGGTAAGCAGATGAGAATGGAGTCTTGAACTTACCCACCTTAACCTGAAATCCGTTAGTGAGGCGAACGTCAAACCATGCCTGTTGCAGTATCTGTGAGCCTGTAGCGGCAGCGTTAACAGAGAGGTTGTAGGTCACTTTGTTCCATGCCTTACCAGTGAAACCAAGCACAGCGTAAGGAATACTGAAGCCAGAGTTAGCCACGTTGTCCTGGTTATACGCCTTGTCCAGTCCCTCATCATCATAGTAGTTGAAGTTTGCTGTAGTCTGAATGAGCAGATATGGCTTGAAAGAGAACTGTCCGTCCTTTGACTCTATTTGGAACATGCGGTCGGAACCGATAGTAACGATACCGTTTTCTGCGTCATACTGTTCTTCGTTCTTCTCTGTCTGAGCGAATGTTATCATTGGAAAAGCAGCGACAGCAAGTGCTGCAAGTAACTTTTTCATGTCTTGTTTCTTTTGAGTGTTAAATATAAGTATTTACTGTTGAATATTCTCTCGTCTCCTTATTGGTGCTTACTTACAATCTGAAAGCAGTCTTTTCGCATTGTAATAACTATGCTTTCACGGTGTAAAAGCTATGCTTTCGCAATGCGATAACGCCCAAATCGCTGTGACGTTGATGCTGCATGAAAATTGTAAGTAAACACGTATGCTTTTGTATCAATTCGTAACTTTTCCGGGAACACCTTACAGTGATTGCAGGAAGTAAATGAGAGCGTCTCTCTTGCTGCGGTCCATCTTCTTAAAGAGGTTCTTAGAAGCTTCGCCTTCACCGCCGTGCCATAGTATAGCCTCTTTGAGGTTGCGTGCTCGTGCGTCGTGCAGGAAGTAGGTATGACCGTTCACCTTCTGCTGAAGACCGATGCCCCACAGTGGTGTAGTACGCCATTCGTTGCCGCGAGCCGTGCCAGAGCAGTAGTTATCGTTAAGACCTACGCCCATAATCTCGCTACCCATGTCGTGTAGCAGGTAGTCGCTGTAAGGGTGAATAGTCTGGCTTCCGAGCCAAGGCAGTTCCGTTCCGTTGAGCAGTGTGGCTCCACGAGGACGTGTGTGCAATGTGGTGACGTGGCAGAGATGGCATTTCGCTTCATAAAAAGCCTGTTCGCCCATCTGGTTCACTTCGCGTTCGCTCATCGTTATGGTTGTGCCGTCAGACTTGGTCAGCGTTACCTGGCGGGTCGTGCTGCCCTTTCTGCGTGCAGGAACGCCGAGAGAGTGCAAGTAGAGGTCCACATTCTCCATGTCGGCGGTAGAGATATCGAGTTTATCGTATGTCAGTCCCATCATGCTTCCTTCCGTCATCTGGCTCTGACCCTCACATATCTCCTCAGGATAACGTGAGTTTGTGGCACCCATATCGGAAGAGAAACCCAGTTCTACGGTGAGGTCAAGGTGCTGAGCCTTATTGCCTGACAGACCCACACCTGTTACGCCACGCTCTGTGATATAGTTAACACGACCAGAGATGCCGTATTCTGGGTAGTTACTCTGTGCGGCGAGGCGTTCAATCTCGCTGCGGTCAAGAGCCATCATCTGTCCCATACCTACGTGGCGTAGTGGCTGGCGGACGCTACAGAAGAGGTCTTCAGGCTTAATCTCTACAGAGTCGTGCTTCACGTCGTCCCACATCTTCTTGTACCACTTCGTGATAGTGTACTGAGGACGCGCCAACTCATACTGTTCTCCGTCAGGGAAGAAACCTTTCTCATAGTACCAGCGGCACTCAAGTTTGCCTTCCGCCGTCACACCGTATATGCTTTGGTCGTGGAGCACACGTCCGTAGCCTTGGAAGAACACACCGTTCTTGCGGTTAATATATACGAGCATAGCCGACATACCGTTCTTACCAGAACCGTAAACAGGCGTTCCGTCAGGGTCGGTGTCTACCTGTGTCCATACGGCAGGCGTTGTTCGTCCAGCGTTCATGTGACAAGAGCCGCATGAATAACCAGCGTATACAGGTCCGTGACCACTGCAAACGTTGTCGTAAAGGCTGTTGCCATTCTGAAAACGCGTGGCGTAAGTACCGCTAAGCCATTCCGCATCGATGTCGTAAGCCTTTGATGAGTTATAGAATATCGTTGACGTTCCAGCCGAGAGAATGTAACTCTCCAGGTCTTTCGCGTGCTTTTCCGTAAAGTTATCCACCCCTTCCGTATCCTCTTGACACGCTGTCAGCGAAGCGGCAAGCAGCGGAAGGAGCATAAAAGTCTTGTAGTTCATGCTTTTGTTGTTTTGTTGTTTAATTGTTTAGTCGTTTTGTTGAATGTCTGTGTTTTCCCTTTGGCGTTATAGTGTTGAAGTAACTAAATCACGAAACAACAAAACCACTAAACAACTAACTTCGCTATAATACCACAATAGTGAAGGAGAGAAACTGTTACGTTTCCCGCCTTCACCTTTATTAAATCGCAAAATCTTCAGTTATCTTACTTCATCTTACGTGGATTTCCGTTCTTATAGAGGAGGAACTCCAGTGTGTGGAAACCACGGAGAGACTGTGCTGCGCCGATAGCCTCGCTGTCTTCGTCGAAGTTACCGCTCCATTCCATATCGCTCCAGTTCTGAGACTTCAGAAGGTTAGAGATACCAACAGCGTCGAGAGGCCATGAATCCATGTTAGGATCGAGACCAAGTTCTGCTACAGGACCGAAGAGGAATGCCTCTGATGTCTCCCAAGGCTTACGTGCTTCCATCCATGCGTCGCAAGCGTTTTCAAATGCTTCGTCTGAAGGATTAGCCTGAAGTGCGCGAACAGCCTGTGCCAGTGCTGTGTTCTTTGCAGCGAGATCTCTGTATGTAGGCAGTACTACTACGTCAACAAACTGCTTAGCGATTGCCTCTGCTACAGCGTCATCTTCGAATGAGTCGTGCAGGTTAGACTTTATACCCTCAAGGCTTTGTGTCAATACCTCGCAAGCATCCATCGCTACTTGTGTTTGAGCGGAACCAATATTGTTACGGAATGGCTGGTCTATTTTATCAATAGCCTTCCATGCAGCGATAGTGTTGTTCCATACATTAACACCTGCTTCGCGAAGTGATGGAGTGTTGTAACAGTGACCAAGGATAGAGTTTGCTACTACGCTACCGTCAGCAACTGCCTGTGCCAATGTCTTATTGACAAAGTCATTCTCTACACGAGTACCAGCAAGTGAACGTGCTATAGAGAGAATGTTGTTACAGTAGTCTTCACGAGAGTGGTAAGAGTACCATGACTCAACAGCGTAGAGAGCCTTATTATATTCACCTGCCTTATAAAGGTCGTATGGTTCACCAATCTTTGATGTGCCAACCTCGTTGGCAATGTCAACCATACCGTCAATCATCTGGTCTACACAGTCAGAACCTGACTGGAAACCTGACTCGGAAGTGTGGTTCTTGAACGCTTCAGCATAAGAGTTCTCCCACTGGTTCTTAAGTGTGTTAGCGTCGCTCTCCAAAAGGTTCGCAACGTGAACTGCATAGTTTCCCCATGCTGCAGCGTTCTCAGAAGTGTAGTCGAGGTTCTGTGCCTTCTCTTCTTCTGACAGGTTTGAATCATCAGAACCGTTGCCATTGTCGTCCTGGTCGCCACCGTTACCGTTGTTGTCAACCTGATCTCCATTGTTTCCTCCATTTGTTGGATCGTCGTCACCACATGATACAGTAGTCAAACTCAGTCCAACTGCGAGGAGACCGATAAGAAAATAATTCTTCTTCATTTCTTTTTACCTTTTTATTTTAATTGTTATTATTTTTTGAAATATTATTTCTTGCTGAACCAACCAGTCCATGCTACGCCAACGGCGAACTCGTTTTCGCTGTTGTATGCGCCCTTACCGATGCTGCGTGTTGTAGCGTCTGCCTTAACAACGAGTTCTGGCAGTGGGTGCCAGTTGATGCCTGCGGTCCACATACTAACCTTACAACGGTTGTCTGCAACGTAAGGTGCTGTTACGTTATACTGTGAGTTGTAGTACTCGTAGCGCACGAAAGGAAGAATCTTTGGGAACTTCTCGCATCCGAAGATGTTGCGAAGGTTGAATCCTACCTCACCAGCGTAAGACACAGCCTTATGTGCTACTGGAGTGATACGGCTGTAAGGAGACTTGTTAGACAGCTTACCATTTTTCTCTGACAATACATTTGAGTTAGTAAGGTCGCCCCAAAGGAAGTTGGCACGAGCCACAACGTAAGGGTTAACATACTGTCCGTCTATGCTATATATGCGTATTGGCATCTTGCCCTTGTTCTTATAAGTCTGTGACTTGTCAGCGTTTCCGCCCACGTTAGCACAATAATACATAGAACCACCAAGGCGAAGACCCTGTATTCCGCGCCAGTCTATGCGTGCAGTGTATGCTGGATTACTGAAGTTCTCTTCCTCGAAGATACCCTGTTTGCCGCCCTGCGCCCAGTTGTTACGGTCGAAACCGTTGCCGTTAAGACCTGTTGTGATGAAGGCGTAGTAGTCGAACGTAGCTTTGTTCTTGCCAAATGTACCGAAGAACTCAAGACCTGTCTCGTGCCAAGTGTTAGGGATGATACTTGTCTCGCCCTCAGGACGCACCGTGCCGAAGAAGTTAAGAGGCTCGTGGTGACCGTTGTTCATACCTACAGGCAGTATCACGTGACCTGCTCTTACGTTGAAAGCACGGTCGATAAGACGTGTGATGTGGAACTGCTCAATGGCTACTTCGCCGCCGCGTTCTACCTCTGTCTCGTATTCTCCGTTCTCAGTGTTCTCTAATTCGTATGCGGTACCAACGCCACCGCTTTCAAACTCTATCTCGACACCGAGAATCCACTTCTTGCTAAATTTGTAATCACCAGCTATAACGAAACGAGGAATACTGATAGTGCTTCTGTTTTCCTTAGCGTTACCCTCCTTGTGACCATAGAAACGGTTTGTTCCATAATCCTTAAAAGCGGCAACCATCTCGCCGTAACCGCCAATACGATACTTGTCCCAACCACCGTACTGGATGCTGTCTTGTGACTCTTGTGCGCCAGCCATGGTTGCTATGCCAAGCAAAGCGGCAGTCATCAAAGTCTTAAGATTTTTCATTTCCTTTTTACCTTTTTTGTGTTAGTTTATCGTTTGCAAAGGTACTGCTTTTTAGAAACGTTCACAATACTCAAAATTCGTGAAAATACGCACCACAGGTTCTTGGAGAAAGGGGTGGATACTCAAAAGTATGTAATAAAAACATGGTAAAGAGGGTAGTGATACCTCAAAGTGAGTATTGTTCGAAATGTAAAAAAACGAAAAAAACACAAGCCGTTACCGAGATGGAAAAACAGCTTGCGTTGCGCGTGATTTAAGGTGGTCCGACCGGGAATCGAACCCGGATCTAATCTTTAGGAGAGACTTGTTCTATCCATTGAACTATCAGACCATCGTAAGACTGTGACATGGTGGAAGTCCTATGTCATGCTCATGCAAAGGTACTATGTTTTTCTGAAATATGCAAGAAAAATGCGTTTTTCCTGTTCTTACAACCCCAAAGATGTTTTTTAATATAATAAAATAATGTAACTTTGTGGCGAAAACCAACATTATTACGTTGAGACTATGAGACACGACCACCTGAAACGAGAATTAGAGCTGATGTTATTGCTGACCCAGAATAGGCAGTATACGGTAGACGAGATATGCGATAAAGCAGGCATCTCACGTCGTTCGTTCTATTATTATATAGAGTTCTTTGAACAGGCAGGTTTTGTGGTAGAGAGAAGTGACCGTTTGTATTCGCTGAACAGGTCGAGTTGGTTTTTCAAGAAGCTCTATGACATAGTGCAGTTGACGGAAGATGAGGTGCTGTTGATGCGTCAGTTGATAGAGAGTTCAGGTATGGCGAGTGGTCGACTAAAGGCACTCCACCGTCGTCTTGACCGCTTTTATGACTTCAAAATACTTGAAGATGAGGAGCTACAGCGTAGAACCACCGAGATGCGAGGCGTGATATACAACGCTATAAAGACACGAAGCATGGTGAGCATAGAGGGCTATTCCTCGCCAAGCAGCCACACTGTGAGCAATCGTCTCGTAGAGCCATTTATGTTCTTGAATAATAATCGTGACGTAAGGTGCTATGAACTGGCGAGCGGTATGAACAAAACCTTTCGCCTATCGCGTATGAATGGGGTAGAATTACTTGACCGTCGTTGGGAAAATGAGGGCAGACACCGTAAGGTTTATATAGACCTCTTCTCCTTCTCTGGAGAGTCTACCATGCACGTTACTTTGCTAATGGGGCAGTTGTCGCATAATGTGATGCTGGAAGAATACCCAGAATCAGCTGCGTTCTTTGTGAAGTACAACAACGACCAGTGGCGTTTTGAAATCGATGTGTGCAGCTATCTCGGTATAGGACGTTTCGTTCTCGGACTGTACGACGACATAGAGATAAAGGGAGATGAAGGAATGAAGAATTATATTACAGAGAAGTTACGGGCGTGGAATGATAACCTTAAAAAATGATAAAACCAAAGCGTAATGGGGCTTTTTGTATAGTGAAAGTGCTATAAATTGAAAAAATAATAGTAATTTTGCCAAAAAGAACACCAATAGGGCTTTATTTGAATCGTGACGGTGATATGCCAGCGGTGGTGTTGCCAAGGTATTATATAATAAGGTGTAACAGATTCAGATGCAACTGACAGAGAAAACCATAGACGTAGAGAAAATATTGCGCTCGAAGATGGGCGACAAGGCAAACCGAGTGCCGCGCTTTATAGTGCGCTGGTTGGAGCGAACGCTGCATCAAGACGAGCTGAACGAGTTTCTATGGGCAGCTCGTGAGGAGACGGGAACACCGTGGATGAAGCACGCCTTGCGTCATCTGCACAACGAGGTGAAGGTCTTTGGCGCAGAGAACCTACCTTCTCCTGATGATAAACGTCGCTACACCTTTGTTAGCAATCATCCCTTGGGTGGCATAGACGGTATAGCAGTGGGTTCGGTGATAGGCGAACACTACCACGATAACTTCCGTTATCTGGTCAATGATTTACTGATGAACCTCCCAGGACTGGCACCTCTCTGTATTCCTATAAACAAGACAGGCAGACAGGGGAGGGACTTCCCAAAGATGGTAGAGGCGGGATTTGCCTCTGATCACCACATGGTACTCTTCCCAGCGGGGCTATGTTCAAGAAAAATAAAAGGTGAGATACACGATTTGCCGTGGACAAAGACGTTTATTGTAAAGAGCGTTCAGGCGCAGAGAGATGTGGTGCCAATGTACTTCAGCGGACAGAACTCACCTCGATTCTATCGTATCGCCAATCTGTGTAAGGCGCTTGGACTGAAGTTTAACGCTGCGATGCTGTTCTTACCAGACGAGATGTTCCGCAACAGTGGAAAGACGTTTGAGCTTCACATCGGCAAACCCATACCATGGCAGACGTTTGACAAAAGCCGCACACCGAAGCAATGGGCACAATGGGTGCAGGAAAGGGTGTATGAGTTAAAGAAGAATATAAAATAGAATATACAATAATATAATATAAACAAATCCGTCAATGGAGGCAGAAATTATACAACCAGTACCACTGGAGCTACTGAAACAGGAGTTGACACCAGAGAAGCAGTTGCGTATGACGAACAAGAGCCATAACGAGATATATATAGTTACGGCTCACGATTCACCGAATGTCATGAGGGAGATAGGTCGTTTGCGCGAGATTACGTTCCGCTTGGCAGGCGGAGGTACGGGTAAAGAGGTGGACATAGACGAGTTTGATACCTCTGATAACTGTTATAAGCAGCTTATTGTGTGGAATCCTGAGGAAGAAGAAATAATAGGCGGCTACAGATATATAATGGGAGACCAGTGGGAATATGACGAAGAAGGACAGCCGATACTTGCCACCAGCCATATGTTCCGATTCTCGGAGAAGTTTATTAAGGAGTATGCTCCGTACACAATAGAGTTAGGACGTTCTTTCGTTACACCAGAGTATCAAAGCTCTAAGAGAGGAGCAAAGAGCCTCTTTGCCCTCGATAACTTGTGGGACGGACTGGGTGCGCTGACTGTCATTAACCCTAACATGAGGTATTTCTTCGGAAAGATGACCATGTATCCAAGCTATATACGCTTTGGTCGCGACATGATACTCTACTTCTTGAAGAAACATTTTGACGACAAAGAGGGGCTAATATACCCGATGAAGCCATTGAAGCTCGACACTCCAGAAGAAGAATTAGCGCAGGTGTTCTGCGGTCGTGACTTTAAGGAAGACTATCGCATACTCAATGGAGGTATACGCGCCTTAGGATTTAATATACCACCATTGGTGAACGCATACATGAACCTCTCGCCAACGATGAAACTCTTTGGCACAGCCATCAACGATGGCTTCGGCGATGTAGAGGAAACAGGCATACTCATTGCTGTAAACGAGATACTTGAGAGTAAATATGTGCGCCACATAGAGTCGTTTGTCAAAGAGCACCCCGAAGCACTCGCGCTGACAAGTGGGGCTAACAAGATTGTAACGAGAATACGTAAGGAAAATAATTTATAGTAGGTCGTCCAGTATTATGAAAATTCATAGTGCTGGACGTCTTTCTTATTTTATGGATAATAGATTAGTATGACATTATTCTTTAATAGAACCGCCTTTAATAGAATAACGAGAAATGTTAAACAAGGAATAATGGCGGTTTGACGATGATTAATGTTATAAAACATAGTGCAAAGCACAATAATTCGTGCTTACAAAGACATAGGAGCACAATAACATACAAATCGCATAGCGAAAGCATACAAATCGCAATGCGAAAGCATACAAATCGCAATGCGATAAGGTAGCTTTCGTAATAAGAGAAATATTCCCCCTATAACTCCCTCAATACCTCCAATGTCTTCATGTCGCCAAATGCAGGGATGTGAAGGCGATAGAACTGTAGGCAGAAGTCCGTAATACGGTTGCGCTCGGCACGTGATAGCCTAAAGAGGTGCATCGTGCCAGGACGCATACGCATAAGCATCATCATGTGTTCAGCATCCACCTGCGACAGAAAATCACGATGACAGGGTACGGAACGGCAGAACGTGCCCTCGCGAAGGTCGAAAAACGCACCAGGGAAGTAACCCTCCGTGTCGGGATAGAAACCTAAAAAACGCGCCATGCGAATCATAAACATAAGGTGAAAGTTCGCCATCCCACTGTCGGTAACGTCAAGCCAAGTGAGGTTCTGTTCAACAAAATCGTAAAGAGTAGGGTCGCTGTGCAGGTCGCGAGTGCAGTAAGAGAGAAACTCCGCTATGAAAAAAGCAACCGACAACTTAACGCCATCGAAGGGAATGGTAGCGTATGTTAGAGCTATACGTGCGTCGCTAAGACGTGCAAGCGACTGTTTGGGCGTAGCGGTGTAGTCAATGTCGAGCACCGTCAGAGGCTGAAACATACCACGATGAGCGGAACGACGACCTACAGACAGCACAAGCGAGAGGCGACCGCACTCGCGACACAGCACGTCGGCAATGATTTTCGTGTCGTTTAGCTTTACAGTCTTCAGTACGATGCAACGAGTCTTTTGGTTCATAAAAGTGGTTTTCTATTGTGATTTTACTGCAAAAATACAAAAAATGCACTGAAAAATAAAAAATATCGTGATAAAATTTGCAAGAATAAAAAATATTGTGTACCTTTGCACTCGCAAATTTGACATCACGCCATTGTGAGTGTTGATTGTTGAATTTGAATCCGGTTTGGCGTGTTCGTATATCGGTTAGTACTCAAGATTTTCATTCTTGCAAGAGGGGTTCGACTCCCCTACACGCTACCAAACGAAAAGTTTATCCATCATCGTGCAGTGATGCGCTAACGGAAGTGAAAAGGTGATGGAGAGTGAAAGTGAGATTTTTAATTGAAAATCCATTTAACTCGCCCAGGGCAGCAATAGTAGCGCAAGACCCATAAGCTAACATTATTAATCTGTTTGCTCGATGTAGCAGACAAAACAAAAACTATTTACAACAATGGCAAATCACAAGTCATGTGAGAAGAGAATCCGTCAGGACAAGAAAAAGACTCTTCACAACAAGTACTACGCAAAGACTATGCGTAACGCAGTTCGTAAACTTCGTGCTATCGAGAACAAGGAAGAGGCTGTAAAGCTTTATCCTTCTGTACAGAAGATGCTTGATAAGCTCGCTAAGAACAATATTATTCATAAGAATAAGGCTGCGAACATCAAGTCTAAGCTCTCTGCTTACATTCAGAAGCTTGCGTAAGTGAAAAGTGGCTTCCCCGTGTCATAGAAGAATGTAGAACGAGAACTCTCGTTGGACATAATGACATGAGAAAGCAAATGGAATAGAACACAAGATTGTTTCCATAATAATTTTTATCAAAAGGCTGCAGCCCGCGAGGGGTAACAGCCTTTTTTTATTGCCCATATTCAAAGTGACTCAGCGTCCCTTAGAATATGGGCGTTTCTGTGCTACTGTAGCATTGTTAGAGAGAAGCAATGATACCATTCCTGTGAGACACTCGGAGAGTGCCGTGAGACACGCTAAAATGGCGAAAAATCACTCGGAAATACTTGTATAGTTCGGATAAATTTATTAACTTTGCAAGTAAAACAAAACGCTTGGTTAAATGGAAGAAATAGAGGAAAAAGAAACGAACTATACTGGTAGTAGCATCCAGGTGCTCGAAGGTCTTGAGGCAGTACGCAAGAGACCTGCCATGTATATTGGTGATATCTCAGAGAAGGGACTGCACCATCTCGTTAACGAGACAGTGGATAACTCTATCGATGAGGCAATGGCAGGATACTGTACACATATCGAGGTCACGATAAACGAGGACAACTCAATCACGGTTCAAGATAACGGACGCGGTATTCCTGTTGACGAACATCCTAAATTGCACAAGTCTGCCCTTGAAGTCGTAATGACGGTGCTACATGCTGGCGGTAAGTTCGATAAAGGCTCATACAAAGTTTCTGGTGGTCTGCACGGTGTAGGCGTAAGCTGTGTCAACGCTCTTTCTACACATATGTTGTCACAGGTCTTTCGCGATGGAAAGATATACCAGCAGGAATATGCTAAGGGTAAGCCTCTTTACGACGTAAAGGTAGTGGGAGAGACCGATAAGCGCGGCACAAGACAGCAGTTCTGGCCTGATGGTAGTATCTTTACCACTACGGTATATAAATACGACATCATCGCAAGCCGTATGAGAGAACTCGCATTCCTTAATGCTGGCATAACAATAACACTGACAGATTTGCGCCCTGATGAAGAGGGAAAGCTACGCACTCCAGAAGTGTTCCACGCTAAAGAAGGACTGAAAGAGTTCGTCCGCTACGTTGATCGTCACCGTACTTCTATCATCGGTGAGCCTATATATCTCAAGACAGAGAAGAACAATGTGCCCATAGAGATAGCGTTGCTCTATAATAACGACTACTCTGAGAACATACACTCGTACGTTAACAATATCAATACCATAGAGGGCGGTACGCATCTTACAGGCTTCCGTATCGCATTGTCACGCTCATTGAAGAAGTATGCCGATAATGACGACCAGCTGCGCAAGCAGATAGAGAAGGCGAAGTTAGAGATAGCGCAAGACGACTTCCGTGAAGGCTTGACAGCCATCATATCTGTAAAGGTAGCGGAGCCACAGTTTGAGGGACAGACCAAGACCAAGTTGGGCAACAGTGAGGTCAGTGGTGCGGTGCAACAGGCTGTAGGCGAGGCAATGGGAGCGTACTTGGAAGAGCATCCAAAGGAAGCACACCAAATATGTGAGAAGGTAGTCTTGGCAGCAACGGCACGTATTGCAGCGCGTAAGGCACGTGAGAGCGTACAGCGTAAGAACGTGATGACAGGCGGTGGACTGCCAGGTAAGCTCGCCGACTGCTCTAATAAAGACCCTAAGACCTCAGAGATATTCCTCGTCGAGGGTGACTCTGCAGGCGGTTCAGCTAAGCAGGGACGCGATCGTTACTCTCAGGCTATATTGCCATTGCGCGGTAAAATCCTTAACGTAGAGAAGGTACAATGGCACAGAGTGTTTGAGGCAGAGTCTGTTATGAACATTATACAGAGTATAGGCGTGCGCTTTGGCGTTGACGGAGAAGACTCAAAGGAGGCGAATATCGACAAACTGCGTTACGATAAGATTATAATCATGACCGATGCCGATGTCGATGGCTCTCACATCGACACGCTGATAATGACACTATTCTATCGCTTTATGCCAAAGGTGATACAAGAAGGTCACCTCTATATAGCTACACCTCCGCTCTATCAGTGTTCATATAAGAACAAGGTGAAGGAGTATTGCTATACAGACCAACAGAGACAGAACTTCATCGATAAGTATGGAGCAGGCAATCCAGACGCTATACATACACAGCGATATAAAGGTCTCGGTGAGATGAACCCAGAACAGCTATGGGATACCACCATGAACCCAGAGACACGCCTCTTGAAACAGGTGACGATACAGAACGCTGCTGATGCTGATGAGGTGTTCTCTATGCTTATGGGAGATGATGTCGAACCACGTAGAGTATTCATAGAGGAAAACGCTACTTACGCGAATATTGATGCATAAAATAACGATTTAATCGTGAAAAAATAACGATTCGATCGCAAAAAATAAAGGAGGCTTCTGCATTTGCCGTAGAAAAGAAAACGGATGCAGGAGCCTCCTCACTGTTAGAATAATACAAACAAAGGTATAAAACGCAGGAATGAAAACAAAGGATATTACACCTGTTACGATGGAGCGGTTGGTTAACGAATACAAACTGCAACACATCGGTAACGAGTTGGTGCTCGTTGACACACTAAAGAAACTGCCAGCGCTGGCAGCGGCAAGGCGATTCTCACTCTGTATGTTCATGGGAGTGTGTACAGATGGAGTGGCTTCGCTCGCGGTAAACGAGAAAAAACGTGTGGTATGCCGTAATAATATAATGGTGATTACAGACGAGTCGGTCGTGGATAGCATCAACTTCAGTCCTGACTTCGATGGAATCGGCTTTTTCTTGTCATACAAACTGCTGCAGGAGATACTGAAGGACATCAGCAATATGAGCAACCTCTTCTTGCTGACACATAATCATCCGCAGTTCGAAATAGGGCAAGAAGACTTGGAATCGTTACGTATCTATATGTCACAGCTACGTAAATGCGTTGACAACGAACAACACCCGTATCGCATAGAGGTAGTAAGACTGCTCATACTCGCTATGATTTACGATATGAGAGGCACCTTTGAGAAATCTTTACCCACAGCAGATAAAGAAGATAAACGGTCAAGAGCGGAGAGAATATTCGTGCAATACATACAGCTTGTGGAGAGAAACTACCGCAAACAGAGGCAAGTGCAGTGGTATGCGGCACAGATGGAGCTGTCGCCAAAGTACCTTTGCGAGGCAATCACCTCCGTAAGCCGTCGCTCACCGAACGAATGGATTGACAAATTTGTCACTACTGAAATAAGAAACCAGTTGCGCCACACCAACAAACGCATCAGCGAAATAGCCGCAGAGATGAACTTTCCAACACAGTCTTTCTTCGGAAAGTACTTCAAAGACAACGTCGGCGTTAGTCCGTCAGATTATCGCAACGGCTTGGAAATATAACGAAAAAGAAGTATTGTAGCTTCAGTGCAACACAGCTTAATCAGTAGTCTGTTGCCATAAACAATAATAACCACCATCAATTACACAACAATGATAATAGAGATAGAGAACAAACTCGTTTCCATGGACATCTTCACAGAGTGCTTCTGCTGCGATCTGGCGAAATGTAAAGGACAATGTTGCATAGAAGGAGATGCTGGAGCACCTGTCACTCTCGATGAAATGGCGGAAATAGAAGATAACCTTGACGCTGTGTGGACGGACCTTTCAGCCTCCGCACAAAGTGTAATCGACAAGCAAGGAGTAGCATATACCGATGAAGAAGGAGACCTTGTAACCTCCATTGTCAATGGAAAGGACTGCGTCTTTACCTGTTATCAAGACCTCGAATTGCCCGATGGAACCGTAAAAAACTGCTGTTTGTGCGCTTATGAGAGAGCTTTCAGAGCAGGAAAGATAAAATGGTGTAAGCCAATATCGTGCGCCTTGTACCCGATAAGAGAGAAAACACTGAAGAACGGCATGGTAGCCCTGACGTATAACCGCTGGGATGTGTGTCAAGATGCAGTAAAGAAAGGACGCGAAATAAACCTGCCAGTATACAAATTCCTGCGTGAACCACTGATAAGAAGATTCGGAGAACAGTGGTATCAATATCTATGTGACGCGGCAGAGGAAATAAAAAGGCAAGGATTATAATTAGTATCGAAAAACAGAAAAATTGAAATTAACCGCAAAAATGTTTTGTGGTTAATTCTTTTTTTATTACCTTTGCAACGAAAACTTGTGTTATCGTAAGCAAAAGGAAAAGCTAAAGTACTACTAACAGACTTAACTTGCTCTCTAAAAAGAGAGCTTTCACTATATGTAAGCATTTATTACATTATTAAATAACTACGTAAACTATTATCGTATGAAGAAAATCTTTACTCTTTTGTCATTGGTAATGCTTTGTGTATTATCAGTGAATGCGGCGGATAATTACCGTCGTACGTGGGATTTCCGTGGTGGTTTCAGTGCTTCTACACTCTCTATCCTTGACGGAGACACTAAGTATTGGACCAAGCAGACAAACAACTACGAAAGCCAACAGTACACAGGCGGAAAGACTGCCGTTATGGATTATAACGGAGAAGCAATGAACATCCCCGAGTTTGAGGGACTTCGTCTCGGTGGTTTGGCTTCTGCTAAGCACGTAAACATTAAACTTGGTCCTACAGATGACCCTACATCGTCAAAAGGTCCTTGCCTTTGGATTAACGGTAAAAACTCTGTAGACTATGTAGAGTTGACCGTACCGGCTGGCGAGAACGTTAAGTTTGGTTACAGTTCACACTCTACAACCGCAGCTCGTGGTTTCAAAGTAAGCGGCGGTTTCGCTGACGCTAATGGTGCAACACAATTCACAAGCATGGACGATGGTATCATTAAGGAGGTGGAACTCATTAACAGTAATGCTGAAGAAGCAACTCTTAAACTTGCTTGTACCAGTGGTTCACACATTCACTACATCATCATTGGTGAAGGAGACGCACCAAAGTCTGTCAAGGTAGGATACCTTTACTACGACGCTGCAGGCGATGGCTTCGAGGCATTGCCACTTTATAGCGCAATCAGCGATGCAGAAAACTATACCTTTGAGGGCATAAACATCAACACAAAGACCCCTTCTAAGGAGGAATTGATGGCGTATGACGTTGTAGTACTTGACGGTTCACTGCCAAATGATGCAGATTTCATTTCAGCAATCAAGCCAAATATGTACTGGCAGCCAGTCGTTAACTTCAACCCTGTAGTAGCAGAAGCATTAGGATATGGTAATCCTCTCGGTGTAGAAAACGAGGCAGCGTGGGCTATTGACTACAAAGATACATGGTTTACAGGCTTTGAAGACTGGGCAACAGATGGTTATCTCGCTCTGACTAATGGCGAAAAGCTCCCTGTACCACTTAAACTTACAGCACATTCTAATGCAACTAAGTACATCGTTGCAGGTCCAGAGGACTATGCAGCACCTGACTCTGTGATAGCATATGTTTACAATGCTGGTCACAACTCATATACATACTATGGCGTAGCAGGTGACTATACAGAGTCATCTTACGCTATTTTGAAGAACATTATCGCTGAGGCAGCAGCTTCAAAGGCTGATGTTTCTGCTTGTGCCAAGACTGCATACAAGGCTGCTTACGGTGACAAGAAGACCACAGTACAACTTTATAACATCAACAAAAACGCTGTTATATACTACACAACAGACGGTACTGAACCAACACTTGATAGCCCTGTTTACACAGAACCATTGGAATTTACCTCTGATGCTACAATCAAGGCAATATCAATTGCTGATGGTTACACTGTAAGTGAGACAAACTCATTTGACGTTAAGATTTATAACCAAGCCAAGAAGCCAACAGTTTCTGTTGCAGGTAATGCTGGAACAGAAGACGCTACCATCACTCTCGCAAGCGAAGAGGGCGACAACGTAGACATTTGGTATAACTTCATCGGTTCTGACAACCCTATCTACTCAAGCAAGTATGTAGAGCCTATCGTACTCAAGCACGCTGGTACTATCACAGCATTTGCTATAGGTAAGGAAGATGCCGCAGAAAAGCTCGTGCAGTCAGAGTCTGTTGAGGCTGAGGTTAAGGCAAACATGAAGAACGTTCGCCGTGATGAAGTAGCACACTTCAGCGCAAATGGTTGGAACACTCTCGCAAACCTTTCACTTGATGGCACACCAATGGAGAAGTGGACAGCAAGTAACTATTACTTCTCTTGGGGTAAAACAGCCACTGCAAGCTATGAGCAGGGTGACCTTGTATACGGTGATGACGGTGAGCCTGTATTAGATGAGAAAGGCAATCCTGTATTTGAGAAGACTCCAAAGGCAGCATCTGTTACAACAAACAGTGCAGATCCAGACTGGCAGCTCACCTCAGCAGGTCAGGTAATGATATTCCAGAGCAACACACTCAGCACTCAGGTAGGTGACTTTAGCGGTTATAACCCAGAGCGTGCAGAGGACTATTTCGAGCAGCTCGCAACAACAGCGTGCGTGCAGTTCGGTGGTATCGCGTCAAATGACGTATACACTGGCGCAATAGCGTCAACCAAGGCGTTTGATGGTCCGTTCAATGTAGTAGCAATAATAGCTAACGTAAACGGTGACAAGACTACTGGTGTGGGCAAGCCTGGCAAGGTAGCTATACAGATTTCAGCTGATGGCACAACATGGGAGACACTTGGTGGCGAGCTCACCACAGCGTCAGTAATGCGTAACTACAAGAAGTTTGAGGTAGCATACAATGAGAGTGCACCAGTATATGTACGTCTTGCTTCTATCAACCTCTCTTCACAGGGTGTTCATGACATCTACATCTTCAACCATGGCGAGAAGTCTATCGCAGAAGAAGATGCTTACACTGGCATCAATGAGGTAACATCATCAGATCAGGTTGTTCCTTCTGTTGTTAAGTACATCGTTAATGGTCGTGTAATCCTTGTAAACGGTGATAAGGTTTACAACGTTGCTGGTGCAAGGGTAAAGTAATGACGCAAATAATATCTTACTAAGATATATACATATTTCACCCCGTAGGCGTCCGCCTATGGGGTGTTTTGATATGTAGAAGAATATGTATCGAGGTGTTGAAGAATCCGCTTTGCGGTGTTCTCAAATGTATATGACAATTTCAGTAAGACGCTAACATTTGTAAAAAACATAAATAAAAGAATGAAGATAAACAAGATTTTCGCAACAATGCTAATGTCTGTGGTGTGCCTTATGGCTCACGCCACAGACTTTACCGATGTCAGTATGACCGTCAGTGGTATGACAGTAAAGATGAATAACGGTAAAATCGTCGTAACCATCGGTTCCAACGGTAGGGTAAGCAGTTTGAAATTCAACCAGTCAAAGGAGCTTCTCGCGTCCAGCGGAATATACTTCGACTACACCACAGCACAGGGTAACAAAGGTCTTTCGCCATCGAAGCTGACGGTAGTAAAGAACACTCCAGAGATGTGCGAGGTGCTTTACAGTTCCACTTCCGGCAACACCATCTTCGAACAAGGCTACATTATGCGCAAGAACGTAGCAGGAATATACACCTACGTCATAGCAACAGGTACCTCAACATCAGCCAACGAGCCCATAAAAGAGGCACGAGTATGCTCTCGACTTGACGGTAATATGTTGCAAGGCTACGTAGATTGGCGTATGAACGGCACCATACCGTCTAACACCGAGATGGCAGAAGCCGAGAAAGCCGAGAACACTGTGCAAGACGCCACATACCGTTTGGCAGACGGAAGCATATACACCAAATACAACTGGGCTAACTATATCAACTGCGACACGCTGCATGGATTGTCTGATAACTACTTCGGCTTATGGAACATCCCCGTCTCTTACGAATGGATAAACGGTGGTCCAGAGCGTCAGGAGCTAATGGTACACGCCACAAGTAAGTCTCCTATCACCATACAGATGCTGCAAGGCGAACACCTTGGAGGCTCCGCTATGGTGCTAAACAATGGTGAGAAGAAACTGTATGGTCCGTTCCTTATATACACTAACCTTGCAACGCCAAAGTTAACAGGTCCGATAGCTGACGCCACGAAGATGGCAGCGATGCAGAAAGAAGAGTGGCCATATCAATGGTTTGACAACGCTCTCTATCCAAAAGTGCGCGGAACAGTAACAGGACACCTTAATGTCACGACAGGACAGCGCAACGACAACGTGCGCATCGTATTGGCACAAGAGAAGGGAGTGGACCCGATCGCGCAGACAAGAGGCTATCAGTTCTGGTCAGAAACCGATGAAAAGGGCGATTTTTGCATAAAAAACGTTCGTCCAGGCAAGTATTATATGTATGCATACGCCCTCAAAGGCGATGTAACCGATATGCTTGAAACAGACGAAATCAACGTGACAGAAGGAGAGCAAAGCCTTGGTAACATAGACTGGACGCCTACACGCTACGAGAATCTGATATGGATGATAGGTGAGAATGACCGTCGTTCGAGCGAGTTTAATTGCAGCAACGATATGCGTCAGTACGGAGAGTGGGACAAGTCGCCCGCTTCCTTGACATACGTGATAGGCAAGAGCAATCCGAAAACAGATTGGTATTATGCCCAGACCAAGGCTGGAACATGGACAATAGGCTTCACCCTCGACAATACATACAAGGGAACGGCATACCTTACAGCGTCATTAGCAGGAACAACAAACGCTGGTTCTACCGTAAGTGTAAAGGTAAACGGCACCCAGAGAGGCACATGGAAAACGGGATTCAATGATGCAGCCATATACAGAAGTGCCATACAGAGTGGTCGTCATGCCCTTATGACGTGCTCTTTCCCAGCATCTGCGTTAAGAAAGGGTAACAATACCGTAACACTTACAATGTCAGGCAACGGCAAGAATGGTGGCTTTATGTACGACTGCATAAAACTTGAAGCAGGTGACGTGGTTACAGCTGTAGAAGGAGTAAGGGAAGCTACGGAGCGTAACGACGCTATGGCGGTAAAGAAATATGTTTCAAACGGTAGCATCGTTATCGAAAAAGCCGGTAAGAAGTACAATGTGGCAGGAATGAAAATGTAAACGAAAAACGCCATTTCATCGGCGTTATAAACAAAAAGCGGGCGGTAGTGTGGCATATAGCTACACTGCTGCTCGCTTTTTTGTGCTTGGACATGGAAAGAGAAAGAGGGGGGAATATAGCAAAGCTGACTTATTAGAAAAGCAATGCTGACTTATTTGACAGGCAACGCAGACGTAAAAACATCAGTGCTTGAGGATGACAGTATCTCAGTTCGCCTCCCTTACCACTCAACAGGCTCCATGCCGTGCTCCTTAAGCCAAGCGTTACAGGTAGAAAACTGATGGTTTCCGAACCATCCGCCCCTGTTAGCCGACAGCGGAGAGGGGTGTACCGACTCAAGAACAAGATGCTTTGACGTGTCTATCAGCCTCTTCTTAGAACGTGCGGGACCTCCCCAAAGCATAAAGACAACGTGGGGACACATATCCGATACCGTCTTAATCACAGCATCAGTAAATGTTTCCCAGCCATGCCTTTGGTGCGAAGCAGCCTGATGTTCCCTTACAGTAAGCGTGGTGTTTAGCAGAAATACCCCCTGTTCAGCCCACCTTCTAAGACTGCCGTCGTACATCTTCTTGCCGCCAGCCCCCATAATAATCTGTGGCACAGCACCTATGTCATCCTTTATCTCTTTAAAGATATTTACAAGAGACGGTGGCAGTGGCACTCCCGTCTTAACCGAAAAGCACAGTCCTTCAGCTTGACCAGCACCGTGGTAAGGGTCCTGTCCCAGTATCACCACCTTCACAGCGTGCAGCGGACAAAGGTTAAAAGCATTGAAAACCTCATGTCCAGGAGGGTAGCAGACGTTGCGTCTGTATTCATCGTGAACAAAGTTGGTTAGCTGCGTAAAGTATTCTTTCTTGAACTCTTGCGCCAAGGCGTTGCCCCATGATTTCTCTATCTTTACCATATCTAAAAGACGTTGTAGTGTAACAATGGTGCAAAGTTACACTAATTTGCTTGAAAAACGCATAATCAGCCATTATTATTATTGATATAGCGCAAAAAAATCGCACAAAAAGCACAAAAGTTTTTCTAAAAGAAGTCATAAAAGCCGATAAATCATTATCTTTGCATCGTAAATCAGAAACACCGTAGGGTGTTTTTGAAGAGAGTTAGATAGTTAGTTAGTACGTAGTATAGTTGGTAGTAATTTTTTACTATTCACTCCGCGAAATGTTCTGACTCTCCGTGAGGAGAGCATCGCATTTCCGGAGATTTTTTTGTTCGTGCACCAATTATACACCCCATTTGCAATAAAATTATATATTCAGTTTGGTACATTATCGCTAATTTTGCAAGCGATGATATGGACTTATTATCGTCTAACCGCATGGCAATGCCTAAGAACCCATGTGTTTGTTTTATTCTTTGTACCGCTTCGGTAGTGTCCATCACTTATCATATTCTCCAGTACCCTTGTACTCTTCCTCAGCGACTTTGCATCAGGAATCTTCAAAGAAAGAAAATAAAAACATAATGTTTTCGCGGTGACGAAATCTAAAACAAGTATGTAACACATACACATATAGAGGGAAAAAGGTATAGTTAGGTAATATGGAGGAATATCGCCTCCAAGCCGCCATTCATCGATGTGATGTCGATGAAATGGCGGTTTTTTAGTGCCTGAAGGTGCATGAACACAAGATCGTAGCACTATCTCTATGCTTTCGCGGTGCGAAAGCATAGAGATAGTGCTACGAAAGCATAGAGATCGCATTGCGAAAGCATAGAGATAGTAATGTACACAAAAAGGGCACATATCCATATGTGAATGGTATGCGCCCCCAAGTTATAAGTTAATGTTGTGCGATATTAGTCAATAATAAGATTCTCACCCGTCATGTCAGCAGGCTTCTCCAGTCCCATGATGTGTAGGATAGACGGAGCCACGTCAGCCAGACGTCCGTCCTTAACCTTCGCAGAGTTGTTGTCTGTTACGTAGATGAACGGAACAGGGTTAAGAGAGTGAGCGGTGTTAGGTGTGCCGTCAGGATTGATAGCATTGTCAGCGTTACCGTGGTCGGCAATGATGATAGCCTCATAACCAGTAGCCTTAGCAGCCTCAATCACGTCGCGAACGCAGTTGTCTACAGCAACAACAGCCTTGGCGATAGCGTTATATACGCCAGTATGACCAACCATATCACCGTTAGCGAAGTTCACAACGATGAAGTCGTACTCATCTTTCTTAATAGCCTCTACCAGTTTGTCCTTTACTTCGTAAGCAGACATCTCAGGTTTAAGGTCGTAAGTAGCCACCTTTGGTGAAGCCACCAGTACGCGATCCTCGCCCTCAAATGGAGCCTCACGACCACCATTGAAGAAGAATGTAACGTGAGCATACTTCTCAGTTTCAGCGGTGTGCAGCTGTTTCTTACCCTGCTGTGAGAGGTATTCACCGAGAGTGTTCTGAACATTCTCCTTAGGGAAGAGTATGCCAACGCCTTTGAAAGAAGCGTCGTATGGAGTCATACAGTAGTATTTCAGTCCTGGGATGGTCTTCATACCCTCCTCAGGCATATCCTTCTGAGTGAGCACCTGAGTCAGCTCCTTAGCACGGTCGTTACGGAAGTTGATGAAGATAATAGCGTCGCCCTCCTCAATCTTACCGTTAACAGACGCGTTGTTGATAGCCTTAACGAACTCATCGGTAACGCCCTCGTCGTAGCTTTCCTGCATAGCCTGCACCATGTCGGTAGCCTGCTTGCCAGTACCGCTGACCATCAGGTCGTAAGCCTCTTTTACACGGTTCCATCGCTTGTCACGGTCCATAGCGTAGAAACGACCAATGATGCTTGCGATGTTAGCGTCGTTCTCCTTACACTTAGCGTCAACCTGCTCAATAAAGCCCTTACCTGACTTAGGGTCAGTGTCACGACCGTCCATGAAACAGTGTACGAAGAGCTGCTGAGAGAGTCCGTAGTGCTTGCCAACCTCAATGAGCTTGAAGAGGTGATCCAGTGAAGAGTGTACGCCACCGTTAGAAGTCAGACCCATAAGGTGAAGCTTCTTGCCGTTAGCTTTAGCATATTCATACGCCTCCTTAACCTGTGGGTTCTCTACGATAGAGCCATCAGCGCAGGCGCGGTTAATCTTAACGAGATCCTGATAAACAATTCTGCCAGCACCAATGTTGAGGTGTCCTACCTCAGAGTTACCCATCTGACCGTCTGGCAGACCTACATCCTCGCCAGAAGCCTGGAGCTGTGATACACTGCTTACAGCCTGGAGGTAGTCCAGGTAAGGTGTAGGAGTATTGTAAATAACATCACCTGCACCGTGCTTGCCGATTCCCCAACCGTCGAGAATCATCAAAAGAGCTTTCTTTGCCATATTATTTCTTTGTGTTGGATTGATTGCGTAACCCTGTTATCTTTTCGACTGCAAAGTTACATCAATGCCTTGATTTAAGCCGATTGTAATTGTTAAATAATAATAAATACACGTTTTGGTATAAAAAAGTGGAGTAAAGTGGGGGAAAGTGGGGATTTTTTTGTAACTTTGCCTTCAAAAATACGTCTCTTAATAAGTACACACGTGCGATTCTTAGGTAACATAGAAGCAAAGGCAGACGCGAAAGGTCGCGTGTTCCTTCCAGCAACATTCCGCAAAGTGTTGCAGGGAGAGTGTGTGGAACAGCTTGTGATGCGTAAGGATGTGCATGAAGATTGCCTTGTGCTATACCCCGAAAGTGTGTGGAACGAGTTGATGGACGCTATGCGAGCTAAGCTGAATCGTTGGAACAGGCAGCAGCAACAGATATTCCGTCAGTTTGTAAGCGACGTGGAGTTAGTGTCGCTCGACGGCAACGGAAGATTCCTCATATCAAAGCGTATGCAAGAGATGGCAGGCATAGAGCAGGCGGTACGCTTCATCGGAGTGGGCGATACCATCGAGATATGGGCTGTAAAACCAGAACCAGAACCGTTTGTTGACGCGGAAACTTTCGGTAACGCGCTTGAAGAACTAATGAATGACATGAACTAAAGATAATGGAACAACAGATATATCACATACCAGTATTACTCAACGAGAGCGTCAGTGGCATGGAAGTAAAGCCAGGAGGCATATATGTTGACGTTACCTTTGGCGGTGGAGGACATAGCAGTGAGATTGCAAGACGCATGAAAGGCAAGGGACGTCTGTTCTCTTTCGACCAAGACGCAGATGCCGAAGCCAACGTAGAAAAGTCGGAAGTGCTGGCAGAAGCACAGCGAAACGGGTCGTTTACGTTCGTAAGAAGCAACTTCAGATACCTAAAAAACTGGATGCGTTACTATGGCGTAGACCACGTAGACGGCATACTTGCCGACTTGGGAGTGTCCAGTCACCATTTCGATGACGAGACGCGAGGCTTCTCATTCCGTTTCGATGCACCATTAGATATGCGCATGAACACACGTGCTGGCATGACAGCTGCGGAGGTAGTGAATACGTATGATGAAGCGAGACTGGCGGATGTGTTCTACCTTTATGGCGAACTCAAAACGTCGCGCAAGATAGCTTCCGCAATAATCAAGGCGAGAGGCGAGAAAGAAATAAAGACTACGCAAGACTTCCTGCAAGTGGTAGAGCCCTTCTTTAAGCGAGAACGTGAAAAGAAAGATATGGCACGCCTCTTCCAAGCGTTGAGAATAGAGGTGAATCACGAGATGGATGCGCTGAAAGAGATGCTCGCTGCCGCAGTGGACGTGTTAGGAGAAGACGGCAGGCTGAGTGTGATAACCTACCATAGTCTTGAAGATCGCATAGTGAAAAACGTCATGAAGACGGGCAATGCAGAGGGAAAACGCGAGACAGACTTCTTTGGTCGTGCCCTTACTCCCTTTAAGATTGTAACTAACAAGGTCATAGTTCCGTCAGAAACAGAACAAGCTCAGAACCCAAGGTCAAGGAGTGCGAAGCTGAGAGTGGCAGAGAGAGTGCCGCGAGAGGAATAAAAAAGAAATGATATGTAGCTGAAATACGAACGATGGACGATAAGGAAAAAGAAACAGAGGGAAAGGAACAACGGCAGGAAACAGCCGACAACGCTGCGCAGATGGAAACTTCTGAAGAGCGAAAGGAACTCGATGCCACGGCAGAGATGACAGAAAAGAAACAGAAGACAGCGCAGTCGAAGCAGGAAACAGCCGCAAAGAACAAAGAAAGCTCAAGCAGTGTACTCGGAAATAAGACCATTGAGGACGTGATACAGCGAGAGGCAAGAGAAGAACAAGATACTTCTTCACCCTTCTCACTGCCTAAAACACTCGGAGGAGTGCTGATAGCCAGAGCCTTTCAGAAGCAAATATGGCTGGTGTGTCTCGTGTGCGTGTTCTTTATAATATATATAAGCAACCGCTATATCTGTCAGAAAAGAATGGTAGAGATAGAGAAAGTAGAGAGAAAACTGGTGGAGGTGCGCTACAAAGCCACCGTATGTACCAGCATATTAACCGAGAAAAGCCGAGAGAGTAACATCATGAAGCTCCTCAGTTCGTATGGAGACTCAACGCTGACAATACCTAATGAGCCGCCGTATCTGATACGAGTAGAAGAAAAATAAGAAGTAATACAAAGCAGGGAAGATAAAGAAAGAGAAAGGAAATGAGCAGGTTTGATAATGAAAAATCAATGCTTCGTTATACGGTGCTTTCGGGTTTGCTTGCGGTGATAGCCGTTTGCGTGCTCGGAAAGGGACTGTATACCATGACCGTAGAGAGGGAGTACTGGAAGACGGTGGCTGCTCGCATAAAGCCAGACAGCATAGAGGTGGATGCCGTTCGTGGCAGTATACTCAGCGATAATATGCAACAGTTAGCGTGTAACCTGCCAGAATATCGTATGTATATGGACTTTGTGGCGTTGCAGGAGAGCAAGGCGGACACGCTATGGCATGATTCCCTCGGTCACGACACCCCGGTATTGCGTGCCTTGTGCGACAGTCTTCACATGATATTTCCACAAAAAAGTGCTGCGGACTTCCTCGAACACCTGAAGAAAGGCTATGAGAAACGCAGCCGATATTGGCAGGTATACAATCAGAGAGTGTCATATACGGTATATCAACGCGTAAAGTCTCTGCCCATATTCCGCCTAAAACCAGGCGTAGGTGGATTCACTGCCAAGAAGTTTATGGTGCGAAACACACCGTATGGAGGGCTTGGCGCATGCTTGATAGGTTCCACATACAAGGAGAGCGGTGATGCTTTTTCTGGCTTAGAGATAGCCTATGACTCAATATTACGAGGTCATCCAGGCTTCAAACACCGTCGTAAAGTGCTGAACACATGGGTCGATATGCTTGACTCTGCAGCTGTAGATGGTAGCGATATCGTTACTACCCTGGACGTAGGAATACAGGATTTGGCAGAACGCTCATTGATAAAGGAGCTGAAAGCAGTGGGAGGCTACACAGGAGTGGCAATAGTCATGGAGGTAGCAACAGGTGATATCAAGGCGATGGTGAACGTAGACCGCGACTCTACCGGTGCATACGTGGAGAAAAGAAATCACGCTATCGCCGATTTGCTTGAGCCTGGCTCCGTGTTTAAGACCGCAAGCTTCATGGTAGCGATAGATGACGGAGTGATAGACACTACCAACCATATCGACACTGGGTGCGGATTGATGAAGATGTACGGTGCTACTATGCGTGACCATAACTGGCATCATGGCGGATATGGAGTGCTGTCAGTGCCTAAGGTGCTGCAAGTCAGTTCAAATATCGGTGTCAGTGCGCTGATAGACAGACATTACCACAGCAACCCAGAGAAGTTTGTTGAAGGACTATATCGTGTCGGTATAGGCGAGAACCTTCACCTCCCGTTCCCCGAATACAGTGCACCTCGAATACGAATGCCAAAGAAAAACAGTCACGGACAGTACACCAACTGGAGCAATACCGCCTTGCCGTGGATGAGTATTGGTTACGAAACGCAGGTGCCCCCTATCTCTGTGGTGACCTTTTACAACGCTATCGCCAACGGAGGCGTAATGGTTAAGCCACGCTTCGTTACCAGAATAGAGAGGAATGGCGAAACTATAAAGGAGTTCCCAGTAGAGGTCCTGAAGAAGCAAATATGCAAAAAGGAGACCCTTATCAAGATGCAGACGATGCTGCGAGAAGTCGTTAGCATCGGACTTGGTAAGAAGGCAGGTTCTAATTCGTTTGAGGTGTCAGGTAAGACAGGTACCGCGCAGAAAGCCAGCAATGGCGGATATAAGAATGGAACAGTAAACTACCTGCTCTCATTCTGCGGTTATTTCCCGTCAGACGCACCGCGCTACACCTGCATTGTCTGCATACACAAGGCAGGACTTCCTGCTTCTGGTGGTCTGATGAGCGGTCAGGTGTTTCACGACATCGCTGAGGGCATCATGGCAAAAAACATCAAGTATGACGTGAAAGATGCCAAAGACTCACTCTATCAGGCATTGCCCGACGTAAAGAATGGCAATATGCTTGCCGCAGATTACGTGATGTCGCATCTCGGATTCACCTGTCAAGGCGGCTGGAACGGCAAGGCTAAGGAAGGAAAACCAATATGGGGAGATGTCGATAACAGCGGAACCATTGCGATAATACATAAAAAAGGCATGGTATCAAGCCGTGTTATGCCTGACGTTATAGGCATGGGAGCGCGCGATGCGGTATATCTTATAGAGAGCCGCGGTGCAAAAGCCATCCTGCAAGGACGAGGAAAGGTACGGCAACAGAGCAAAGCTGTCGGAACAGCAATACACAAAGGGGAGAGGATAACGCTGCTGTTGCAATAACAGAGAGCGGCTTCTCAAAAAGAGAATAGGCGTTATGAAGTAAGTATTCAGACGAAACCGCGTAGGTATTCATACGAAAATTACGAGTAATGCAATAACTTTAACAACACAAAAAAGTAACGGCAATGAAACTATCAGAAATCATTACAGGCGTCAAGACCACCGAAGTGGTAGGCGAGGTTGATGTAGACATAACAGGTATAGAAATAGATTCGCGCAAGATAACAGCGGGAAACCTCTTCGTAGCGATGCGTGGCACGCAGGTAGATGGCCATAAATTCATACCGAAAGCAATAGAACTCGGTGCCGTTGCGGTGCTCTGCGAGGAGATTCCAGCAGAAACAAGCGGTGTAACCTTCGTGAAAGTAGCGGATTGTGAAGAATGTGTAGGTCAGATAGCAACCACCTTCTATGGCAATCCAACCTCGAAGCTGAAGCTCGTAGGCGTTACTGGCACGAACGGTAAGACCACTATCGCCACCTTATTATATAATATGTTTCGCAAGATGGGGCATAAGTGCGGACTGTTGTCAACGGTATGCAACTACATAGAAGACGAAGCCGTGCCAGCAACCCATACCACTCCTGACCCAATAGAGCTCAACCAGCTCTTGGCGAGGATGGTAGAGCATGGCTGTGAGTATGCCTTCATGGAGTGTTCAAGCCACGCCATAGCACAAAAACGCATAGGAGGCTTAACCTTTGTAGGTGGTATCTTCACCAACTTAACCCGTGATCACCTCGACTATCACAAAACCTTCGAGAACTATCGCAATGCTAAAAAAGCGTTCTTTGACGCATTACCCAAGACTGCCTTTGCTATAACCAATGCCGATGACAAAAATGGCATGGTGATGGTGCAGAACACTAAGGCTACAGTGAAGACCTACTCTACGCGTACAGTGGCAGACTTCGTTGCACATATCATAGAGTGTCACTTTGAAGGAATGTATCTTGACATTGACGGTCACGAAGTAGGCGTGCAGTTCATAGGTAAGTTTAACGTCAGCAACCTGCTCGCAGTGTATGGTGCTGCACGTATGTTAGGCAAGCAACCCGACGATATCCTCCTTGTGATGAGCACCCTGCACAGCGTCTCAGGACGCCTTGAGCCAGTACGTTCTCCAGAAGGCTACACCGCGATAGTAGACTATGCGCACACCCCAGACGCCTTAGAGAACGTGTTAAGTGCCATACATGAAGTGCTGAATGGTAAAGGTCATGTAATAACAGTATGCGGAGCCGGTGGCAACAGAGATAAGGGCAAACGCCCATTGATGGCGCAAGAGGCGGTAAAGCAGAGCGATAAGGTGGTCATTACCAGTGACAATCCTCGCTTTGAAGAGCCACAAGACATCATCAACGATATGCTTGCGGGACTTAACGCCCAGCAGATGAAGAAGGTAATATCAATCGTAGACCGTCGCGAAGCTATCAAGACAGCTTGTATGTTAGCCCAGAAGGGCGACGTAATACTTGTGGCAGGTAAGGGACATGAGGACTATCAGGATGTGAAAGGCGTGAAGCATCACTTTGACGACAAAGAAGAGCTGCGCAAAGTGTTCGGCATAGCATAGACGAAAACTGTGTAACAGAGACAGCAAACAACAACAATCATACAATAAGAAACAGATGTTATACTATCTTTTCAGATTCCTTGAGCAATGGGACATACCAGGGTCTGGTATGTGGAGTTATATCTCCTTCCGCTCGCTGTTAGCACTTATACTCTCTCTTGTCATCTCTATATGGTTCGGAGAGTTCTTTATAAAGTGGATGAGACGCCACGGTGGACTGGAGGCACAGCGTGACCGTAGCGTAGATCCATACGGAGTAGAGAAGCGTGGTGTGCCTACCATGGGCGGAGTCATCATCATTGTAGCGACGATAGTGCCGTGCCTGCTCTTTGGCAGACTGCGCAACATATATATGTTGTTAATGATAGGCACCACGGTGTGGCTCGGACTGATAGGCTTTGCCGATGACTATATCAAGATGAAGGTAACGAAAGACGGCTTGAAGCCGCTCTACAAGCTGATAGGTCAGGCTGTACTCGGACTCGTTGTTGGTCTTACGCTGTGGCTAAGTCCTGACGTTGTGATTCGCGAAAACGTGTCAGTGAAGCAGCAGGGACATGAGATGGTAATGCACAAGAGTGCCCCCGTCAAGTCAACCACAACCACGATACCTTTCGTAAAGGACAACAACCTTAGCTATACCGACACCTTCTTTGGCTGGATGGGTGAGCATCGTAACGCGGCAGGGTGGATATTCTTCGTCATCTTGACCACATTCGTCGTCATGGCGGTAAGTAATGGCTCAAACCTCAACGATGGAATGGACGGAATGTGCGCTGGCAACTCCGCCATAATATGCGTGGCGTTAGGCGTGTTAGCGTATGTCTCCAGTCATATAGGCTATGCGGCATACTTCAACATAATGTATATACCGCAGTCAGAGGAGTTAGTGATATTCCTATGTGCCTTTGCTGGTGCGTTGATAGGTTTCTTGTGGTACAACGCGTACCCTGCGCAGATATTCATGGGCGATACAGGTTCGTTGGCGATAGGCGGCATAATAGCCGTCACTGCATTGATAATACACAAGGAGTTGCTCATACCTCTACTGTGCTTCATCTTCTTTATGGAGAGCATATCAGTGATGGTACAGGTACAGGTGGCAAAGTATGGCAATCGTAAGGGCAAGAAGCTGCGTTTCTTCAAGCGTGCGCCTATACACGATGCCTTCCGTATCAAGCCAGGACAGATAGCCGACGACGTAAAGATACTGCTCAACTGGCCTCGCGGATGCTGGTTAGAGTCGAAGATAACAACGCGATTCTGGATAGTTACCGTGCTGCTTGCGGCACTCGCCATAGTGACGCTAAAGATACGATAACGTTTCTTGAGAGGGAGAACAGGGACTATACACGTCAACACTTACAGTTTGAAAGTAAACAGCCTGTAAATGCTTACACTTTTCATTACGCGGAAACGAAGCACTGATATGTATGCTTTCGTATCACGATAACGTAGAGATAGCATTGCGATAAGGGCTTAATCGTGTGGCGAAAAGACAGCTTTCAGATTGTAAGAAGAAATATAATACACAACAGCAACATAAAAGAACGGAATTTATGGATAAGTTAGTGATACTCGGAGCCGGTGAGAGCGGCGTGGGAACAGCAATCCTTGCCAAGAAGCAGGGATATGAAGTGTTCGTGTCAGACATGGGAACCATCAAACCGAAGTATAAGAAAAAACTTGATGAAAACGGGATAAGATGGGAAGAAGGTCATCATACCGAAGAAGAGATACTAAGTGCTGATGAGGTAGTGAAAAGCCCTGGTATACCCGATACAGCCCCTATGATACAGGCGTTGATAAAGAAGGGCACGCCGATACTTGCCGAGTTGGAGTTCGCTAAGCGTTACAGCAAAGGCAAGACAATATGTATCACTGGTTCAAACGGAAAGACCACAACCACCTCACTAATATATTATATAATGAAGAAGTGGGGCGTAGATGTAGGACTGGCGGGCAATATCGGTAGGTCGTACGCCTTACAGGTGGCTACAGAAGACCATGATTGGTATGTGCTTGAGATAAGTTCTTTTCAGCTCGACAATATGTACGACTTCCGTGCTGATGTCTCCGTGCTGATGAATATTACCCCTGACCATCTGGACAGATACGAGTTCAAAATGCAGAACTATGTAGACTCTAAGATGCGTATCATACAGAACCAGACTCCTAAAGACACCTTCGTGTATTGGAGTGACGATGAATACATCGACAACGAGATACGTAAGCGTCTCGATGGCTATAGACCAAAACCAACGCCATCGTCACGCCCTGCTACGGCAGGTAACCCTACGCTCGCTCCTTTCTCTGACAGCGAGATAGACCCCAATAGCGATTTCCCACTCCCAGGCAAACATAACCAGCGCAACATGATGGCAGCTCGAAGCGCGGTGCGTGCGGCTATGGCTAAGATGAACCTTTCTGCTGGGCAGCAGTATAAGTATGAAGAGATACTGGCTAAGTGCTTGCGTAACTTCCCAGGTGTAGAACACCGCTTGGAGAAGGTAGTAGAGACCGATGGAGTGCTCTGGATAAACGATTCAAAGGCTACTAACGTCGACGCCTGTCATGTAGCACTTGAGGCGATGAGTCGCCCAGTGGTGCTCATAGTTGGTGGCAAAGATAAAGGCAACGATTATAATGAGATAAAGCCATTAGTGAAAGAGAAGTGCCACGCAGTGGTATATCTCGGAGCGGATAATGCGAAACTGCACGCTGCTTTCGATGATATGGGACTGGAGATAGCCGACACTCACAGCATGAAAGACTGTGTAGAGGCGTGTCGCTCACTGGCAAGACCAGGCGACGTAGTGCTGCTCTCGCCATGTTGTGCCTCATTCGACCTGTTTAAGAACATGGAAGACAGAGGCGAACAGTTCAAGAGCCTCGCTAAAGGCGAGAAATAATTGTCCGGCAGGTTACTGGTAATGTCGCTGAAAACGACACGCTACAGTATTTCGGACTGACATGACACCAGAACAAACAAAGATAGAAAATGGACAAATTTAAGCAACTGAGAAATATCTTTAAGGGTGATACGACGATATGGATGATATTCTTCCTGCTGTGTGTGATAAGTATCACGGAGGTGTATTCATCGTCGTCAATCCTTGGTTACAAGACAGGTAACTACTGGTATGCGGCGTTTTACCATACCGCACTGTTGGGAGTAGGACTCGTAGCTATGGTGTGCGTGCTCAATGTGCCATGCCGTTACTTCAAGATAATGACCCCAATGCTCGTGCCTTTCTCCATACTGATACTGGTACTCGTTTATTTCGTGGGTACTAAGGCAAACGACGCAGCGCGATGGTTGGTGATATTCGGCATACCGTTACAGCCATCAGAGGTGGCAAAAGGCACCATGGTGCTCGCCACAGCGCACATTCTCAGTCAGCTACAGACCCCTAATGGAGCGCATCCTAAGGCGTTTAAGTATGTCTGCATCACGTCGGGCATACTCATACTGCTCGTCTTTCCTGAGAACTTCTCCACCGCAGCGTTGATGGGAGCGGTAGTGCTCGTGATGATGATAATAGGGCGTGTGCCAATGAAGCAGATAGGCTACCTGTGCAGCGCGGTAGTGCTGGCGGTGGTGGTTTTCATAACCCTCGTCTTGACAATGGGTAAGTCGAACGACCAACTCAACAACGACGCAATGGCGAAAAACCGTCAGTATACCGAGGTTGTGGCAGGTTCTGCAGCCCATGAAGAAACGAAGACGGTGAAAAGAGGCGGCTTGCTTCACCGCTTTGACTTGTGGAAAGAGCGTTTGACGGACCACTTTAACAAAGAAGACGTGCCTGCTACTGAGTACGACTTGGATAAAGACGGACAGGTGGGACACGCTAACATCGCCATAGCTTCATGTAACTTCTTGGGCGTAGGACCAGGAAACTCCGTGCAGCGCGACTTCCTGCCACTGGCATTCTCTGACTTTATATATGCTATAATATTTGAGGAGTTTGGCTGGATGGGCGCAGCGTTCGTGGCAATGCTCTACATCTCACTGCTCTTCCGCACGGGATATATAGCCAGACAATGTGAAAACGCCTTCCCAGCGTACCTCGCTATGGGGCTTGCCATGATGATAGTGATACAGGCATTGTTCAACATGATGGTGGCGGTAGGTCTCGCCCCCGTGACAGGACAGCCGCTGCCGCTAATCAGTAAGGGCGGTACGTCAAGCATTATCAACTGCATATACATCGGGGTAATACTGAGTGTAAGCCGCACAGCAAAGAAAAAGAAAGTAGAGCAGGTGGCTAACGAAGAGACACCAAAAAAGAAAAAGGAATAAATAACATAACCTTGGAGCAACAGCTAAGCCGTTGCACCACAAGAAATACACCTAACCTGTAAAAATAATACGAAATGGAAGAACCACGAGTAATCATCAGTGGCGGTGGAACGGGAGGACATATCTTCCCAGCCATCAGCATTGCTAATGCGATAAAGAATAAACATCCGGAGGCGAAGATACTCTTCGTGGGAGCTAATGGCAGAATGGAGATGACACGAGTGCCTGAAGCTGGCTACGAGATAAAAGGACTACCGGTGAGAGGACTCTTCAGACCTCTGTGGAGTTTGAAGAACATTGGCGTGATGATAGACTTCCTTAAAAGTAAAAGCATGGTGAAGAACATCATCAGAGACTTCCAACCGCAGGTGGCAGTGGGAGTAGGTGGATATGCTTCTGCACCTACATTGAACGCTGCTGCGGCTCTCGGCATACCATGCTTGATACAGGAACAGAACTCTTACGCAGGTGTAACAAACCGTTCTCTCGCGAAGAAAGCTGCCAAGATATGCGTGGCATACGACGGCATGGAGCGTTTCTTCCCTGCGGAAAATATCATAAAGACAGGAAATCCTGTACGACAGGCATTGCTCGACAATAAATATACCAAAGCAACAGCATGTGAAGCGTTGGGACTAAGCAAAGACCGCCCTACAATACTCGTTATTGGTGGCTCGCTCGGAGCACGCACAATCAATGACGCTATTGCCAACGGAATATCACGTTTTGAGGAAAAAAAGATACAGGTAATATGGCAGACGGGTAAGTACTATGCCGAGGAGTGTGAGCGAAAGGCTAAGGAGGCAGGAGCCGTTATGGTTCGTCCACAGGCGTTTATCTCTGATATGGCAACAGCGTATAAGGCGGCTGACATCGTGATAAGCAGAGCCGGAGCGTCAAGTATCAGCGAGTTGTGCCTCTTAGGAAAGGCAGCTATACTGGTGCCTTCACCTAATGTGGCAGAGGATCATCAGACGAAGAATGCTAAAGCTCTGTCTGATAGAAACGCAGCTGTATTCGTACCCGATGCTGCGGCAGGAAAGACTTTGGTGGAAGAGGCAATAGCCCTCGTCTCAGAACCATCGGTTATAACATCGCTTGAATTAGAGGTAAGCAAGCTTGCACTGCACAATTCTGCCGACATCATTGCCGACGAGGTGCTGAAACTGGCTGGATATAATAAATAAAAACAATAAGAACAAGGAACGAAAAAATAATGGTGGTGGCGAAACGGCAATCACATTAATAAACAAGGAAGAAAGATGAAAGCAGTATATTTTGTAGGAGCGGGAGGCATAGGCATGAGTGCCATAGCACGTTATTTTATACGTCAAGGACTGGTAGTAGCTGGTTATGACAAGACTCCTTCTAAGCTCACGGAGCAATTAGAGAAAGAGGGAATGTTGATACACTACGAGGAGAACGTGGACCTCATACCGATGGCATGCCGTGACCCAAAGGAATGTCTCGTAATATATACCCCCGCCATACCACAGGAACACAAAGAGCTGCAATACTTCCGTAACGGTGGCTTCGACATCAAAAAGCGCGCGCAGGTGCTCGGAATGCTTACGCAGTCACACAAGGGACTGTGCGTAGCGGGAACACATGGCAAGACCACTACGTCTACTATGTGTGCGCACATCATGCACCAGGCATCGATGGACTGCAACGCCTTCCTTGGAGGCATATCAAAAAACTATGGCACCAATTACATACTCTCAGACAACTCTGACTATGTAGTGATAGAGGCGGATGAGTTCGACCGTTCCTTCCATTGGTTGCGTCCTTGGATGAGCGTTATCACCTCTACCGACCCAGACCATCTTGATATTTATGGTACAAAGGAAGCTTACTTGGAGTCGTTCAGACATTATACCACGCTCATACAGCCAGGTGGTGCACTTATCATACACACTGGGTTGGAGATGAAAGCGGATGTACCAGAAGGCGTACGAACATATACTTACGGTACAAATGAAGGCGACTTCCACGCTGAAAACATCAAGATAGAGCATGGAGAGATAACTTTCGACTTTGTATCGCCTGTAGAAAACGTGAAGAACATAACGCTCGGACAACCTGTCCCCATCAATATCGACAACGGAGTGGGCGCAATGGCAATGGCTCAACTTAATGGTTGTACTGCAGAAGAGCTGCGTTATGGCATGAGAACGTACAAAGGCGTAGACCGTCGTTTTGACTTCGCGTTACGTAACGACCGTCACGTGGTACTATCAGATTACGCTCATCACCCAAAAGAGATATACCAGAGTGCGAAGAGTATGCGTGAGGTGTACCATGACCGCCATATCACCGCCATATTCCAGCCACACCTTTATACCAGAACACGTGACTTCTACGCTGATTTCGCTGATGCCCTGTCACAACTTGACGAGGTTATACTCTGTGATATATACCCAGCGCGAGAGAAACCCATACCAGGAGTAACCTCACAGCTGATATACGACCGCCTGAAACCAGGCGTAGAGAAGAGCATGATACACAAAGAAGAGGTGCTTGACCTCGTAAAGAGCCGCGATTTCGATGTGCTTATCATTCTCGGTGCGGGCGATTTAGATAATTATGTACCTGAAATAGCAAAGATAATTGAAGCTAAACATTAACTGGAAGAAAACCTTCCTCATAACGTTTGACGTAGTTATAGCCGTATATCTCGTCATGGCGGTCACCACGTGGAATAAACCTTCGAGGGAGGGAAAGGTGTGCCAGAAGGTAGAGATAAATATTGCTGATGAGAATATAAATGGTTTTCTCAACTCGGCAGAGGTGAAGTCGTTGCTTGAACAGAGACATCTCTATCCGCTGTCAAAGAGTATGGCGGACATAGAACCAAGGGTTATAGAGCAGGCTTTGCGCAATATGCCGTTCGTAAAAACAGCACAATGCTATGCTACTGAGGACAACCATGTCTGCATTACCATCACGCAGCGCACGCCAATACTGCGTGTTAAGAGTGTGACAGGAGAAGACTACTATATTGATGACAATGGAGGCGTAATGCCAAACTCACAGTATACGAGTGACATGATAATCGCTACGGGCAACATTTCCAAGTATTATGCGTGTCATTATGTGTATCTTCTTGCCAGTCAACTGATGGCTGACGACCTTTGGCGCAATCAGATAGAGCAGATAAACCTGCTGCCAGACAAGACGGTAGAGCTTGTACCGCGTGTTGGAGACCATATAGTGAACATCGGAACGCTACCTTCTGCCGCAAACAAAGAGCAGCGAGAGGAGGCTATAGAAAAGTATGTCAGTAAGCAGATGCACCGCCTTGACCTCTTCTACAGAGAGGGATTGAAGTACGCTGGATGGAAAAAGTACGACTATATAAACCTTGAGTACAGCAACCAAATAGTGTGTCGCAGACGTGAAGCCATATAGGTTATGGCATAAGGTCAATGAAATCGTGAAATAAAAGAACAGAAAGAATATATACAGAACAAATATGTCAGCAAAGAACTTCGTCGTAGCCATAGAATTAGGCTCAACAAAAATCAGAGGCATTGCGGGTCAGAGGAAGCCTGACGGCAGCATTGCTGTACTTGCCGTAGTTAGCGAGGACGCCAAGCAGTGTATCAGAAATGGTGTCGTTCACAATATCGACAAGACCATACAGTGTATTACAAGCATCGTGCAGAGATTGCGTACGCAATTGAAGGCAAACATAAAGCACGTCTATGTAGGTGTAGGAGGACGCTCTATACATTCAGAACGCAACACGATAGTAAAGGAAATACACGACGATATACCTGTAAAGCAAACACAGATAACCGAGATGATGGACCAGAATCGTGCCATGGACTATCAGGGAATGGAGATACTCGACGTGGAAGTACAGGAGTTTCGTGCTGACGCTCTGTTGCAGAAAGACCCTGTTGGAGTGCTGTGTTCAAGGCTGGAAGGTAACTTCCTTAACATTCTTCAGAGTAAACGCCATTATCAAAACCTTAATACTTGTTTTGACAAAGCAGGCGTTACGCTCGCAGAGATATACCTCGCGCCATTCGCTCTCGCTGATGCTGTGCTGACAGAAGGAGAGAAACGTAACGGATGTGTACTCGTAGACATGGGCGCAGAGACCACAACCGTGATGGTATATCATAAGGATACGGTGCGCCATATCGCAGTGATACCGCTTGGAAGCAATAACATTACTAACGACCTCGCTTCTATTTTGCAGCTCGACGAGACAGAAGCTGAGAAGCTAAAGATACGCTATGCTTCTGCGTATACACCGTCAGAGGACATCGATCAGTCGCTGAAGTATGACATAGATACCGACCGTCAGGTAGACAGTTCGCACTTTATCGACATCGTTGAGGGACGTGTGTTTGAGATAATAGATAATGTTAGAAACCAGATACCTATCGATTTCTCTGACAAAATATCAGGAGGCATAATCCTGACAGGTGGTGGTGCTAACATGAAGAATATGGAAGAGGCATTCCGTCAGTACGCCAAGGTGCGCAAGGTAAGGACTGCTAAGTTCATCTCTTCTACTGTTAACAGCACCAATGCGGAGATAAACGCACACGATGGAACGATGAATACGCTCCTCGCCCTGCTTGCCAAGGGAGACCAAAACTGTTATCTTGCGCCAGAAGAGCCTAAGCATCCTAATATGTTTGAACAGACACAGTCCTCTGAAGGCATAGCGAAACCACAAGATGACCCTACTTATCGTGATCCGAACGGACTGCCACCGGGAGTAGTACAGACAGCCGCAGAGAAGGAAGTGGAACGAAAGGCACAAGAAGAAGCTAAGCGTAAGGCACAAGAGGAGGAAGAGGCACGACGCAGAGCGGAAGAAGAAGCTAAGCGTAAGGCACAGAAACCAGGAATAGGAACAAAGTTCTTGAAGTGGCTTTCGTCAATAACCGCAGCAGAAGAGTAACGGTATAGCACAACAGATTATCAAACATCTTGATAAAAAATAGATATAACGATGGAAAATAATGGCAACATACTTGAGGTTTTTGAACCGCCAGTAAAGGATAAAAGCATAATAAAGGTAATAGGTGTAGGTGGTGGTGGCGGCAATGCCGTGAACCATATGTACCGTGAAGGCATACACGATGTGTCCTTCGTACTGTGTAATACGGATAAGCAAGCATTAGATGACTCCCCCGTACCAGTACATCTTCAGCTTGGATCAGAGGGACTCGGTGCTGGTAATCGTCCTGAGAGAGCACGTGCTGCGGCAGAAGAAAGCATAGAAGACGTACGTCGTATGCTCAACGACGGCACCAAGATGGCGTTCATCACCGCTGGTATGGGAGGTGGTACAGGTACAGGTGCCGCCCCGGTTATAGCGCGAGAGTCAAAGAGTATGGGCATACTGACGGTAGGTATCGTCACTATCCCATTCCGTTTTGAAGGAAAGAAGAAAATCAATCAAGCCCTCGACGGTGTAGAAGAGATGTCAAAGAACGTTGATGCGCTACTTGTTATCAACAACGAACGACTGCGCCAGATTTACGGAGAGCTGTCAATGATGGAAGCGTTCGCTAAAGCCGACGATACACTTAGCGTGGCAGCGAAGAGCATTGCAGAGATAATCACGGTGCATGGTATCATTAACCTTGACTTTAACGACGTAAAGACGGTGCTCAAGGACGGTGGAGTAGCCATCATGTCAACAGGCTATGGCGAAGGCGAAGGACGTGTAAAGCAGGCTATTGACGATGCCCTCAACTCACCATTGCTTAATGATAACGACGTGTTCCACTCAAAGAAGATACTTATATCAATCTCATTCCACAGCGACGACGGTCAGCATAAGGGCTTGATGATGGACGAAATGAACGACGTCAATGACTTTATGGAGCAGTTTGGTACTGACTTCGAACTGAAATGGGGTACCGCCAACGACCCTTCTTTGGGCGATAAGGTCAAGGTTACGATACTTGCTACAGGTTTCGGACTATCTGATGTAGAGGGCGAAATGTCAGAAAGAATGAAGAAGCGCACCTTAGAAGAGATACAAGAGCAGGCTAAGCAGGAAGAAGAAAACCAGCGTAAGGATGAGCGTATCATGAGAACGTACGGTCCTCTTAACGGTACCATGCCACAGAAGCACCGTCCTAACAAGTTTATCTTTAAGACAGAGGATCTCGACAACGAAGACCTTATCATAGCAGTAGAGAACAGTCCTACGTTTAATCGTACTCGCCAGAAGCTCGAAGAGCTGACACGGCTGGAGATAAGCTACGGAAGAACTGTAGAAGAGCCACCTGTTCAGGATAGCCGTGCCTCTGAAGCGGACAGTGTGATAAGTTTTGCGTAATCCTTAACATAATAGGGTAGGGGAAGCAGGGCATGCACATCCCCCAAGAAAAAAGGTTTTATATCATAACAATAGCAACGACACCAGTGGTGGAACGTAATGCAATGTTGTGGTGTAAAACCTTTTCCTGTTATCTCTTTACCCCTTACCAGTAATCCCATCACTCACCTTATATAAAAACATAACATGATGCAATGGCAAACCTTGATATCCAATAAGCGACTTGGTCAGTCGTCCACAAACGCCTATAACGGTATGCACCATCCTGAAAGGCATGACGAACGCTCCGAGTTTAAGCGTGACTACGACCGCCTTATCTTCTCAGCCCCATTCCGAAGGCTACAGAACAAGACGCAGGTGTTCCCACTTCCAGGCAGCATCTTCGTGCACAACAGGCTCACACACTCCTTAGAAGTAGCAAGCGTAGGAATGTCATTAGGCAGCGATGTAGCACGAGACGTGATACGACGCTATCCCGAATTAGGCGGCACCCGAATAGAAGAGCTCGGCACTATAGTGTCAACAGCAGGTCTCGCCCATGACCTCGGCAACCCACCGTTTGGACATTCTGGTGAGAAAGCTATACAAACATTCTTCAGCGAGAACGACGGAGAGCATATTCGCGGTATGATTTCGCCACGACTATGGGAAGATTTGACGCATTTCGAAGGCAATGCCAACGCCTTTCGTCTCTTGACCCACCGTTATTCAGGAAGGAGAACAGGCGGATTCGTAATGACCTACTCCATGTTAGCCTCAATAGTGAAGTACCCCTATGCCTCTACTTATGCAGGGACACATGGCAAATTCGGCTTCTTCAATACCGAGGCGGAGATCTTTCGCACCGTGGCAGACGAGTTAGGCATGATACGTCTATCCGCCGATGACGAGCCATTGCGCTATGTCCGTCATCCACTTGTATACCTCGTTGAGGCAGCTGACGATATATGTTATGAGATAATGGACATCGAAGACGCCCATAAGCTCAAGCTCTTGTCTTTTGAGGAGACGCAAGAACTGCTGCTCAACTTCTTTGACCCCGACGTACAGCAGCGCATACTGCACCGCATAGAAGCAGAGAATATCACCGATCGTAACGAGCAGATAGTGTATATGCGTGCCAGTGTGATAGGAAAGTTAGAGAATGAGTGTGCCGCTGCGTTCCTCGCTAACGAGCAATCCATCATGAATGGCACCTTCAGCGGTTCACTAATCAATGCCATTAGCGAGCGACAAAAAGCGGCATACAAACGCTGTTCGCAGGTAGCGGTAGAGCGAATATACCGTTCTAAGCCAGTACTTGACGTGGAGTTAGCCGGTTATCAGGTCATGACCACCCTCATGGAGCAGTTGATAGAAGCGGCGGTAAACCCCCGTCGTTTCTATTCGCAGCAGCTATTACGTCGCGTCAGCAGCCAGTATGAGATAGAATCCCCCGACCTTGAGACACGCATCATGGCGATAGTAGACTTTATATCAGGTATGACCGACGTCTTCGCACTTGACTTTTACCAGAAGCTCAACGGCACATCGCTGCCTATAGTATAGTAAACAGTAGAATTTTTATTGTAATATACGATTGCCAATTTTATAAAGTAGCCCACATATGAATACGAAAGAATTGTTTGAAACACTCTCTGTGAAATCACCAGAGCAAGCGCAAATAGTCGGAAGAAATATACTTTCGCAAAATCCTCACGATGTAGACTTTGCGGAACACTATTTGTGTTTCTGTATAGAGAATATCGTTTCACGCTCAAAGAGCGTTTCTGATTTTTATGTAGAAGAGTCAGAACGTGTGCTTCAACATATCTCCGAAGTCTGCGAAATGACAGAAAACAATCTGGAAAAGATAAGCTTTTATTCAAACAAAATTACAGAACGAGAGCAGGAAGCTGATGATGTAGTTACGCATGATATATCTATTGAAAACAACCAAAACATTCAAAGCATAGAGAAAGAGTATGAAAAATTACGATATGCAAAAGAGAAAAAGCCGCAGTTAGATGAGATAGATCGTCTGGACTCCTTGTTAGTAAAGGATATGTTCACAGATGTTCAACAGGCATCGTATGATGCCGTAATCGCTAAGATAACACAACTCGTCGCAGACAAGGCTAAAAAAGACACAAGAGAAAGGAACCAAAAAGCTCTTAACTCTTTCAAAACGGCTCTTGAAACCTTTAATTCAGACAGCTCATATAAGAAAAAAACGCCACAGCTTGAGACCTTGGTGAAGAAGTATTTGTGCGAATATGACATCAATACTCTTGCCCCTGAGGTCGTTATGTATTATAATTATGTGTATAATTACATTTTCTCAAAGCTAAAGGATGAGTTAAAATATAAGCTGGTAGAATTTACAATACAAAATAAGTGATTATGATACCACTACGTGATAGTACCCTTTCTGACGACCAAAGGCGCAAATTGAATGTGAGTTTACTGCGGAAAGGATCCTTGACGTCTACTCTACACGGTGCTAACTACAGCTATATGATGAATAATCTGAGGGAGTATTCAAGCTTTTATCGTGCCAAACACTTTGAATTAATAACCAAAAACTTTAAAACCAACCAAAAGACAATATATAATTTAGATGCAAATCCAAACTATTTAGGAAACTGGCAGTCTGCTATAAAGCACGCATGGGAGTACGAAAAATTCGACATACAGCTTGGTGGCAAAGGCTCTGAGAATTGGTCAAGGGCAGAACGTGCAGAGATCCTAAAGTTTGGAAGGCTCAAACGTTTTAAGAATAGCAAAGGGAAGTGGGATGGCGCAGTAGGACACCATCGCTCTAATAAATATAATCACCCCTATGCACAGTCAGATGCGCATAATATTAGGTTCTGTAGAAATAGAGAACAGCATTTGCGTGAAGAGCATGGAGGCGACTTTCATAACGAAACAGATGGTAAGTGGATAAACAGAGACGAGATGGTTAAATCCACTTATCGGAAGGGGGTGGTAAAAAGAGAACTGTATTCAGCTGGTGTCGCTGCTGCCATTGGATTCGCATCGAGTGCTACAATGAGCCTGATTCTTGAAATAGCCGAAAACGGTTTAGACCGTGAAAACTATAAATCTATATTGATAAATGCAGGTAAGCAGGGACTGCCAGGAGCCAGAGATGGTTTATTATACTATGGAGGACTAAGAGGAGGTAGTTTAGTTCTTGATAAGATTGCCACAGGAATGCCTCTTTCTACCAAAACAGTTCAACTGTTAAAGACTAATGGTTGTAAAATTGCGGTTATAGGAGGGGTAGTTATAGCCATTGATGTGGTAAGCCAAACAAGTAGAGGCATACAAGATGGGTGCACGTTTATGGAGTCAGTAGGAAGCTCTTTGAAAAAACAGATACTGCCGACTGCTCTTCTCGGATTATCAGTTTGGCAGCCCCACATAGGAGTGGCGGCATCAGTGGCAGCAGTCACTTATGAAATGTGGCGAGGGCAACATGACCGAAATGTCCTAACGCAGGTAGAATTACATCGGTTAACAAAACTGTATGATAGCATAAGAGGAAAGTATCAGATGTAGGCTTCCTAATACACAAAGCACAACACCGAATAGTGTATATAGAATTGATAGCACATCAATTCTCAAACTCTCGTAATGTTATATCTCCCCAAAAAGACTTCACAAGCGAACTCGTGAAGTCTTTATTGTGGTGCCACCAGGAATCTAACCGTGGACACAAGGCCATTTATAGTCAAACAGAAATGATTTGAGAAAAGTCATTATTGTGCTTCGCACTACTTTTATAACATTAATCACCATTAATCTAACATTAATCTCTCATTAATGCCTTTGCTCTCGTATATATATGCTCAAAAACATCATCAGAGATAGATTAATGAAAGATTAATGTTAGATTAATGGTGATTAATGTTGAAAGATAAAAGCAACAAATATTGTTGGTATTCTCAAAATATTTTTGTTTGAGTATAATAGACTCGCCCAGTCCTTTGCTCTACCAACTGAGCTGTGGCGAACTTAAACCAAAAAGACTTCACAAGCGTACTTGTGAAGTCTTTATTGTGGTGCCACCAGGAATCGAACCGGGGACACAAGGATTTTCAGTCCTTTGCTCTACCAACTGAGCTATGGCACCT
>CAKQDQ010000005.1 GCA_934229335.1 uncultured Prevotella sp. | reverse complement strand
CCTTGATGGACGGCTCTTACCGTCCGAACCCAGTGAAAAGGGTAGAAATACCCAAAGACAATGGCAAGATGCGCCTATTGGGAATCCACACCGTGGTAGACCGCTTAGTGCAACAAACCATAAACAAATTTCCCATCTATGAAAACCAATCCTCCAAGACAAATTACGGTCCGAGAAAAGGATGCCATGACGCACTACGAGGAGCGCAAAAGATAATCAACGAATGCTACATATATGTAGTAGACCTTGACCTTGAACGCTTCTTCGATACAGTGAGCCATAGCAAACTCATAGAAATCCTCAGCCGTACAGTGACGGCAGAGAAGTCAGCCTTATGCACAAGTATCTCCGTAGCGGGGTGATGAATGAAGGGTGTGTTTGCTGCGAGTGAGGAAGGAACTCCCCAAGGAGGACCGCTAAGTCCATTGTTGAGTAACATAATGCTTAACGAATTGGATAAGGAACTCGAACACAGAGTACTCCCCTTTGTGCGCTATGCCTACGACTCGATGATATTCTGCAAGTCCCAAAGAGCAGCAATGCGAGTAAAGGAGAGTATAACCCGATTAATAGAGAAAGCTCTATATCTCAAGGTCAACAATGAGAAGACCGTAGTGTCGTACGTGTGCGGAGTGAAATACCTTGGCTACTCCTTTTATGTGATGAAAGGCAAATGCCAACTCACGGTGCATCCAAAGTCCCACGTCAAGATGAAATCAAGACTAAAAGAACTGACAAGTCGTAGCAATGGTTGGGGATATGCTAAGAGAAAGCAAAAGCAGAAAGAATACATAAGAGGTTGGTTCGGTTATTATCACCTTGCCAATATAAGCGTCTCTTGCTTGAAACAGACGAATGGTTAAGCCGCAGAATACGTATGTGTATATGGAAAGCTTGGAAGAAAGTCAAGACAAAAGTGGCAAACCTCGTCAGGTGCGGTATCAATAAATACCAAGCATACGAATGTGGTAATACTCGCAAGAGTTATTGGCGAATAGCTGATAGTCCTATTTTAAAAGATCAAAAAATAACAAAAAGTTGCGCTCAGCAGGTTATGAATGAGGAAAAAGCATGGGAAGAACTGGAAGATGGGCAAGCGCGGAAGAAAGCCTAAGAGGTTGAACACTCGCTTTGAGCCCCCAAGACTTGAAAATGGCGAAACCCTCGTAGAGGCACTGACACGATGTAGCAAGCAACTGTCTGTGAGCCGAGAGAAATGGAGCTCAACGCAGGAAAAGCGTGCGAAGATACTATTCGTGCACTACCCCAAACTTGAAGAAGCATACAATCTGCTCAATTCCCTCAGAGCCATATACAAAAACAAGAATATCACAAAGGAGACTGCCAAATAGAAGTTCAAGGAATGGTATGAGATAGTAGCTGCATGCACTCTGCGTGAAGTCAAGTCCGTACGCGATACAATCAGATTCTATGAGGATGAAATTCTGAACTACTTCGAAAGAGGTAAGACAAACGCCTCAGCTGAATCGCTGAACTCAAAGATTAAATGCTTTCGTGCACAGGTAAAAGGAGTCGTAGACATACCATTCTTCATGTGTCGTTAGTCAACAGTTTTGGGTTAGCGTCCGTACTGCTTCCCCACAGGGTTTGTTGGTTGCGCCGGCTATTTTCGGAGGTTGAGGATAAATGATTGCTGGTAACCATTATTTTGTCTTATATTCTGTTTTTGTTCTAATGCCTTGTCTGGCTTTTTCCATACTTGCAGCATCTTTATAGAAAATCCAGTGAATGACAGGTGTGCCAGCATATGAGGACGAGTAAGCTTGTTGGAAAGTCCAACCTTTCTCAACCATGTAGTTGGCTGCGTCAACCATGCTGTTGAACTTTATTTCTTTCCCATTATCATCAACAAATTTGAGTTTGCTACTGAGGTCGCCCCAAATGTTATAAGATGCTTGGGTTCCAAAGTCGAAAATGATTTTCAGTCCAGAGGATAAACCCTTTTCTATACCCTTTATTTCGCAATAGTATCTGCGTTGTGCATAAATGTTGCCAGCACAGGAAATAAGGCATATAGCCAAAATCCATTTAATAAATAAATTTCTCATTTTTTCTAATTGTTTAGTTTTTTGTTATATAGTTAGATAAGGTTTGTAATCAAATCTGTTGTACAACAGAAATCTGTTAGCAAATGTACTAAAAAAATTCGGAACCGACAAGTTCTATTAGTTAAATTTGCTTTTTAGAATGTATAAAAACAACACGGGGTGACTATCTTGTAATTTGACGATATTTAGTTATATACATTTAATGTGTGCATCATTGACAAGAAAGGTAATTTATTAGAATAAGTATTGTAGGAGACGGATGAACAGTAACCGAGCTAAAGCGTCTCCACTTCGTTTGAATGTTTCTTCTACAGATTGTCAATGGAGTTTGTCAGCCTACTGTTTTCCTTGTCAGGCTGCATCTTCGGGTCGATAGTCTAAGCCTTGATGTGCTGCGCCCCAAAACCAGTAAGGTTCTTGCTTAGCGTGTATGGTAAGAGCCCTCGACTTTTGAAATAATAACAAAAAGTTTTACAATAATAACATAAAAGGTATGTTTCAACATTTGTGTTTGTAAAGATAAGAGATAAATTATACCTTTGTGCAAAAGAAAACCGAGATGTAAATATGCAACATACAAGGTGTAACTATGGTGTATAAGAAAAAACTAAACAATATGTTCAAGAAATTTATTTTTACTATCGCAGCATTGTCTTCGGCAATGTCGACAATGGCTGTGGAACAAAAAGCTGGCATCAATGTAGACAGTCGTACTCACTATCAGCATGTGACAGGCTTTGGTGGTTTCTCACCCAGTCCGCAGTGGGCGTACTGGTTGGGTAATGATGAGATGGATATGCTCTTCGGCAAGGGCGAGAACCAGTTGGGGCTAAATATCTTGCGTCTCTATATGGCCAACAACCGTAGTTATTGGAATAATGGCATTGCCAATGCCAAGCGTGCCAAAAAGTATGGTGCGTTCATCTTCGCCTCACCTTGGTCCCCCCCAGCAGCATGGAAGTCTAACAGCAGTGAGACGAATGGTGGTTCGCTGCTCGAAAGTCGTTATGCTGATTGGGCTAAACTGCTTAACGACTATTACAAGTATATGAAGGCCCAGGGTGCGAGGATAGATGCAGTGTCGATACAGAATGAGCCAGACTGGAACACATCGTATCAGAGTTGTATATGGACAGGAGAGCAGTTGGCAAAGTTCCTCAGAGAGCAAGGTGCAAAGATAGAGTGTAAGGTCATTGCTCCTGAGGCGGTTCATTTCACACGTAGTATGCACGAGCCCATTCTTAATGACGAGGCAGCGTGTGAGCACCTTGATATTCTTGGAGGACATTTCTATGGTTGGGATGGTTCGTCTTACCCCCTTGCGGAGCAGAAAGGCAAGGAAGTATGGATGACAGAGTTTCTTATCAACGAACGTCAGGAGAAGGAAGGCAAGAACATCGATTGGCAGACAGATGGATTTCTCTTCGCTCGCAGCATTAACGACGCCATGCTCGCTAATATGAGTGCATGGGTTCACTACTCACTGAAGCGATATTATGGATGTTTGGGCGATGGACAGTACGGCACGGTGAATAATCAGATAACGAAACGTGGTTACGTCTTGTCGCAATATGCAAAGTATGTAGCAGGCACAACGAGGGTGCGTCATTCTCTTGATGACGCAACAGGAAAGTTATCCTCATCAGCATATATCACGGAGTCAGGCGACAGCGTTGTAGTGATGGTAATCAACCCCTCTGGCGATACATACGCTACCAAGCTTACCCTTCCGTTTTATACCCTTGGTGGTACAGCAGTGACAACATCTGCAACGCTCAATGCCAAGAAGACGACAATGACCGAAGTGGATGAGACGTACGCTCCAGAGGTGGCTGTAGCACCGTATAGTGTCAACACGTATATTTTCCGCAAGTCATCAAAGCGTACAGATATACCAGAAGAACCTTTAGGCACCGAGACAGTCTTTACGGATGAGTTCGCCCTTAGTGGAGCTGGATGCGTGCCAGCAGGATGGCGCAGTCAATCAGAGAGTGGATTACGCTATGAGGGCAATTACAGTCTCGGACCTCGTGTAATGAGTTTCTCTGCAGAGGGTGCCATGCAATATGCCTTTTACTTCCGTTCTGGTACCAACGCATCAGGATATATTAGTTATGGTGAAGAGTCGGCCCATCGTCTGTATCTCCAGCCCGGTAAATACACATTGTCATATTCTGTAGAGGGCTGGAAGGCAACGCCATCGTTGACATGCGCAGTCCTGCCCGTCTCTGGCAGCAGTCTAAAGTCCCAGAAGTGCGTTCCTACGGAATATGTATCTGGCAATGGTTCAGAGGTACGTATAATCAATCCTACTGAATGTTCGCTTGACTTTGAGATACAGTCGGCAGGCAATTACATCTTGCGCTGGGGCACAGCCAAGGCTACAAGTGGATATTCTGAGTTGTTAGTTGGCAATATCAAACTGGTGCGTCATCCTGATACGCCTGCAGGAATAGAGAGTGTTAATACGACGACAGAGAACAAAATGGGCGATAATGTCATATACAACCTTAACGGTCAGCGTGTAACAACGCCACGACGTGGAGGCGTGTATATAGTAAATGGCAGAAAGAAAGTGTGGTGATAAAGCCCACCTTATAATTTATGATGAATAAATCATAAGGCGTAAGGTACATATAGTAAAGGGGTATATCTCAGTCCAAATGACTGTTGATATACCCCTTGTTCTTATAAGTAAGAGTTAGGTCTATACAGTGTCACTAATAGCGTGACCATAAGATAACCTTACATATCGTTATATATTCTTGTTTCTCTGAACGTGATAACAGGAGTAACCTGTTTCAATGTCTCGCTGTCAATAATTCCGTTAATCGGTAAGCCCGACAGAAACTTAGGCTTTATCCAGCCGTTGTTCCATAGTTCAACATCATTATCGCCAGCAACCAAACGACATAGCCTCATTGTGTATGGTGAATAGTTGTCTTTCTTATCCTGTTGATAAGTAATATTTTGAAGCCACAATTGGTTATAGTCGGAGTTAGGTTGATTGCATAGTCTTGAATATACAAGACTGATTATCGTGCTTTTCTCCTTTTCATCTTTCAGTGAATCTACCATTCTGCTAAGCACACGTAGTGCATAGTGACAGCAGCCTACATTCTCTAACGCTATTTGTGCGCATATCGCAGACATGGCGCGTACACTACCGCCCACAAGGTTGTGTTGCTTGGTGATTTTTTTTGTTTCTGCTTTCTTCCCATTATGTGCCGCTTTGGTTATTGTTATCTCATAAGGTTTCAGCCAGTCCTCTATGCGTTTGTCTATATCAGAGAGCATAGTTTTGATAGAACCGCTGTCAGGGTATTGACGTGCGAACATCAAGATGTAGAGCAGATGTTTCTCGAAGCTATCAAAGTCACACCCTTTCTTGTTGAAGACAGGAGTGTTGTATATGTATGCAAGTTTGTCAGTCTTTACGGCATCTGTAACAATACTGTCACTTATCTTTGTCTTTTTACTGTTCATTCTGAAGTTTAGACTCTCTAATATATGTTGCAGTATGTATGATATTTTTTCAAGCACTTCCTTGTCATTACAGAATATGCGATAGTCGTCACGGTAGCGTATTATTTCGTATCGTGTGGTAATGCCCTCCTTTTGTATTGCTTCATGTAGGAGCAGGTCAGAATACCCTAATACTATCTCCCCTAAGAAGTCGAAAACCGCACTTCCTTGTGGAATACCGATGTTGCGTCCTTGTTGTAAAGCGCATAGATACCTTTGAATATTCTTTGCAATGTTACTACTTGTCTTCTGCTCACTCTCAGTGTTCTTAAATGAGAAAGCCCAGTCAAAGGCTTGCGGATTCACAGAGCCATAACAGTTCGTTATGTCTGTAACAAACATATAGCGGTATTCCAAAGACAGTTCTATACTCCTCTGTTCCATGCTGCTCCACCAGTTTAGTATGGTAGTAGAATTATGAAAAGGCTCTTTCTCTTTCGGAATGATAGGTATGGCGCAAGACGTAATATGTGGTACTGTAAACTTCTCAAACAGTTGTAGTATAACGGTCCACGATTGTTCATTGCAAATCTCCCTAACGAGGAAATAATAAAGGAATGGATTTGCAAGAATAATAGGGCGAACAGCATAATGTCCGTCCTTATTCAACAGGATATCCAGGTTTACGTCAGACAGTTTCTCTGGTAAGACTTCATCTTGTAGACACTCTTCGTATGGTGTTTCACCAATACTCTTTTTAATGCTTTGTAGTAACTTATCAAATACGAAATATTCAGGTAATTCAAAGCCATGATATTGTGCAGATTTCAGAAAGAAGTCCATAGCCTCATTATGATTAAGGCTTAAAATGTTATTTGTCTTGTCCGCCATTTTTGATATAGAATTTTTATATGGAGTTTTCTTATTCTTTTTGCATTAATTCCGTTATTTCATCTATAGGTTTGCCTGTTATCATAGCAATGTTTTCCTTTTTCATGCCTTCTTCAAGCATTGCGAGAACCATTTTGCGTAACAATAACTTTTACTCCATCAACTGCGTGCTCGTGTCGGTGCATCTCCACTCTCGGCACCTCTTTCTTAAGAGGTGCCGAGAGTATGTTTTTGCATATACGCTCATCGTCCATGAGGTATTTGAGCACAGCGTCGCATAATGTGTTGGCAAAGTATATCTTCATATATGTTCTCCTCTCTATATTTACGTTTTACTTGTTTACGCAAATTTACTTCTTTTATTTCGAATAGGCAAAGAAATCTATATAAAAACGTGTTGGCGGAATTAGCGGGCTGTATAATTAATACGTTTTAATTCCGGCAACGCGTATATAAAAAAACTACGGTCTGCAATTCTTAAGGGTGGTTTTATTTTGAGGATGGTTCTTCAATTTACCGTTGTTTACCGTCCCAAAGGAACAAAATGAGGAAAATTTCGGTGAAAAGTCAGGAAATCACAATAAAAACATAAATGGGTGCAGAAAGAGTGCATAGGAGAGAAATAATTTTGCGGCGTAAAACCAAATCAAGATGATGTAGGAACAAACGTATATTAAATAACCAATATTAAAAGTTTATGATGAAAAATTTCACCTATCGCATGTCAGCACTGTTTTTGATATGCAGTTTGATGTTCACGATTACGTCGTGCAGTAAAGATGATGACGAGGAGTCAAAGACATTCTCCGTTCTCTTAAGACAGACGGACCATTTCATAGATATGCTTGATACAGTCTATGATATGTACGATGCATTTGGCTTGAAATCTACTGACACCAGCGACGGTAAGTTCACTGTCACACCTGTAGGTCGCCTGATTGTGGTCAAGAAGACTACCTTAGCATCTGATATTACGTATGTGCAAATAAAGGATGCTCTTCAAAATCATTACAAGAATAAGCCAAAGGTAAAAAGCGTGTTCTTGAATAATGGAGGTACCGTAACTATTGATTGTCGTAATTAGAAAAAGAAGAAGTGAGAATGAAAAATATTATCGTTTTCTTTATGGCACTGTTGCCTTTGATGGCAAATGCCCAGTATATAAAAAAAGGTTATCATGGTTTTGTGGATGGGGGATATGCTGCCTACATCAGTCAGATTGCACCGTCAACGATAGAGGTGACAACCTCGCATGGTTATCAGTTTAATCCTTATATATTCTTGGGAGGTGGTGTCGGGGTCGATATCACAGGTGATTGCAAATGGGGAGAAGTGGGCGGAATGGCCTATAACAAACGAGAGTCAAGTGTGGATATTCCTGTTTTCTTCAACTTTCGTTCGAATTTTACGAAGACAAGAGTCAGTCCGTTTGTTGACGCAAAGGTAGGAGCGTACGTGAACAATGATGGCGGTATATACCTCAATGCGGCTCTTGGTTGCCGTTGTGCGGTAAGTGACAATGTGGGTATATCGCTATCCGTAGGATATGAAATGAGAAAGGTTACGGTTGACCAGTTGGAAATGAAGAATGGTGGCAGGTACAACTACTATATGTATTATTCTGAGCGCTTAGACAATACAGTAGATGGGTTTGTCATAAAAGCAGGGCTTGATTTCTAAGTGACGGGTGGTTCTGTAAGTGTTAGGCTCAGTACTTGCGCCAAGTACTGCAGTAATCTCTATCAAGTACTGCAGTAATCACGCCCAAGTACTGAGTTAAAAAGATAGCGACACCGCCATTATATTTGCTTGTTCATTTCCAAGGCGATAACAGTTATCTTGTCTTTAGTGTCGTTTGATATGTTTTTCAGAATAATATTATTGCCTTTTTGTGAAAACCGTACCTTCTGTTTAGTGTCAACAACGTATGCTTTTCTAACCTTATAACCTTTGTTTACTGGGGGCAGAGGCATGGTGCCCTCGGTGTAATCGTCCAAGAGGTACACGTATATAGTGTTGCCTTTATAGCAGAAACCATATTTGTTGTCAACAGGTTGCCACGGTCCTGCGATCGTTTCGTAAACAGCCTCGGATATAGACCTCACCCAGTTGCCGAATTCCCCTAACAGTTCCACTTCCGCCTTAGGGATATTGCCATGGCGGTCGGGACCCACATTAATTAGGAAATTCATGTTGCGCACTATGCAGTCGGCAAGGAAACGCTTTAGTCTGTCAACAGACATCATCTTGCTTTTGTCCTCCGTCTGCGGATTGTATCCCCACGTTCTGCCTAAGGTTATGCATTTCTCTTGAACAATGGGGCGTATCTCTCCCTTAATGCTTCCTCCGCCTTCATCGCAAGTATAATCACCAATCCAACCACTGCGAGGGTTCATCAATATCTCAGGCTGATACTTACGAATCATTCCTATCAAGCCAAGTGTCCTGCCTGTAGTCTCGTCTGTGTCAAGGAAATATGGATTTACTTGCCATGCGTTGTCGTTAGAGGTGTAAAGATATGATTCCCAGAAAGGAGCGGCGGCACGGTCGCTGCCCTGTTGTGCTATCCAACCACCGTCCCAAAAGAGCATATCAATCTTGCCATAGTTCGTCATCAGGTTCTTAATGTCGCAATACAGTTCTTCCTTCATCTGACGGGCGTTCTCCTTGTGCCATGGAGCGGTAGTGTAACCAAAAGAGTTCGTCTTACAGTTGGTACCCGTGATGTCATAATATCCGGGGTAACGCCAGTTAATAAGCGTCTTATATAGTCCCACTCTCATTCCAGCCTTGCGGCACGCATCTACATATTCGCGCACAAGGTCGCGGTTCAGCGTCTGCTTACTCGTAAAGGCGTTCATGTATTTACTGTCATATAGTGCGAAACCGTCATGGTGCATAGTAGTGAGCACGGTATATTTCGCCCCCATAGACTTCGCCACCTCCATCCATTTGTTGGCGTCGTAGTCCTTTGCGTCAAAGTAACTGTCGCCGCTCTCAGGGTACGCCAGTTTGCGATATTCCTCAGGTGCTATGCCTTTGTTCTGCATATACCATTCGCCTGCCGCCGGACCAGCATACAGTCCATAGTGTATGAACATGCCGATTTTGGCGTCACGCATCCACTGCATCTTCTCATCACTTTGTTGCGTCACTCCAAAATCGTTAATTAGTTGGCGTTTAGTCTTTGGCAAGAATCCTGTCACCGTATCGCCTTTGTAGTCTCCAGTCCTTTCTATTGTGATGTCATCCACCCATGCCTGTGACGCGCCGTCAAACAGCACCTGCACGCTTGACGTCTGCTTCGGGTCCGTAACCTTTACCGTCTGCTCTACCTTAATCCAGTCAGGCTTGGCCGAAGTCATACTGAACTCATTGCCGAAGCCGTTACTCTGAAATGTAACGCTCGTCTCACCGTTGGCGGTACGTAGCCATGCTGATACCTTATACAGTGAATGGGGCGTCAACTTCACGGGTATGTTAACCGTTGTTCCTGGCTGTAACAGTAACGCTTTACCCTCATGACTGGGCGTGTTAACAACTTGTGCGTTGCCTCTCGTTATGTCCCATCTCTCGTTATCGTTATCAAATGAAAGACACAATGTATGGTTCTGTGCCGACGCGAAGAGTGAACATAAGTACAATGCTGTAGTAAAAAAACTTCTTTTTGTCATGGTTAGTATATTTATTCATCTGCAAATATACCCTAAATTCCGCAACACTATAATTTAGGGCGAATATGTTTTTTCGTCATTACCAGCATATTTGTACTTGCTTTTGGCAGTGTTGAAGTTATAACGCAGGTAGAGATAACACTTACTATAGTACTAAACCGATGCTGGTTAAAAATATACGAATAGAGGATTTTTATAACAGTTTTTTATGCCTCCACCACCTATTGCCCGTATACGACCTTGTGGAAAAGTGTCATTGGCATCATTGTCCAACTCACACCGACCTCGGCGCAAAGTATTGCGGGATACACCAGTAGCTTCGCACACACGGCTAACGCCATGGCATCCGAGTATCTCAGCCTTGCTTGCCAAAAACTGTCGGCGTTGGCGTTCGTTGCAGGTGGTCAAACACTTCATTTCCTTGTCGCTTAAAATATAATCTGTTGGAATCTTCGTATTTTCATAACGGACTGGTAATCAGTTATAAAGTTACGAATTTTCTGACATATTTCAAAATATAAATAGTTAATAAACAATAAGTTAAATCATAAATAAGATACTGTATATGAATAAAATCCAAATGACTTACAATTGTCTTCATATGAAGACCTTGATGCCAAATTTCGCCATAGGATGCATGCCTAAAATTGCGCAAGTTATTTTTTAAACATTACTAATTGTTTGTTTATGTGAGAAAAAAGATAAAGATAAATGGATTTGCAAGAATAATAGGGCGAACAGCATAATGTCCGTCCTAGTTCAACAGAATTTCAAGGTTCACGTCGGGCAGTTTGTCTGGTAAGACTTCATCTTGTAGACACTCTTCATATGGTGTTTTACCGATATTCTTTTTAATGCTTTGTAGTAACTTATCAAATACGAAATATTCAGGTAATTCAAAACCATGATATTGTGCAGATTTCAGAAAGAAGTCCATAGCCTCATTATGATTAAGGCTTAAAATGTTATTTGTCTTGTCCGCCATTTTTGATATAGAATTTTTATATGGAGCTTTCTTATTCTTTTTGCATTAATTCTGTTATTTCATCTATAGGTTTGCCTGTTATCATAGCAATGTTTTCCTTTGTCATGCCTTTTTCAAGCATTGCGAGAACCATTTTGCGTAACAATAACTTTTGCTCCTTAATCTGTGTGTCCTTCTGTTTAATCTGTGTGTCCTTCTGTTTAATCTGCGTGTCCTTCTGTTTAATCTGTGTGTCCTTTTCCTTAAGTTGTTTGTCACGTTGCATTATTGCCGTGTCACGGTCTTCCAAAGCCTGAAAAAACTCGTCCTCAGCGTTCATCCTGTTGCGTATCTCAGGATTAGCGGCGGCTGCCTGAAGACGATGGAGAATGTGTTGCATCTCCGCGTCATCGGCATACTCCGTTTCGTCTAACGCTATCATGCGAGCATCGTCGGGGATGATGTTTGTTTGGTCAAACACACTCAGTATCTTGTCAAGACGATTGTTTACACGTCCGCGCAGCAGTGGTATCTGAACTATGATGCTGCTGTGTTGCAGGCTCTCTATGAAGGGGTCGGGCATACCTTCAGTCAGCGTATTGCCATTATAGTCATGCGCATTGTGGTCTACATATATCACAGGTGCTTTAATGTTGCCCACCTTATGACCTAACATATACACGGCAACTGTAGGCAAGGCATACTTGCCGTCAGTGTCCTTCATCATGTTCTCCTTATTGTTGTACTGCACGGCGAGGTACTGGCGGAAGCGTAGCGTCTCCGTTTCGAGCCACGTCTTTTGCAGTTCTATCAGTATCAGTCGCTGACTGCCGTTGGGTTCCTGCACCTTCGCGGCGAAGTCTACGCGGAACATGGATATGGTGTCTCTCGCAATGTTAGGGTATTCGTGTCGGCGCATCTCCACCTGCAGCACTTCTTTCTTCAGCAGTGCCGAGAGTATGGTCTTGCATATACGCTCATCGTCCATGAGGTATTTGAACACAGCGTCGTATAATGGGTTGGCAATGTATACTTTCATAACATATCTCCTCTATGTTGGGTGTATTATTGTTTCCGCAAATTTACTTCTTTTATTTTGAATAGGCAAAGAAATCTATATAAAAAAACTAAGGTCTGCGATTCTTAAATAAATATGGTGCCTCAAAACCATGAGTTCTGATGCACCATATTTGTTTTACTTTACAATCTGTTCTTCTCGTCATTACCAGCACCAGTGCCTTTGTACTTGCTCTTGGCGGTGTTGAAGTTATAACGCAGGTTAAGATAAACCTTACGAGAGCCCGACTTCAACCACTTCGTAGTAGTGATGCCGTTGATGTTCATGCACCAATATTCCCTCTGGGAGTTAAAGATGTCTCTCAAGCCAAGCGTAGCCTGTAAGCCCCATGCAAAAGATTTGCGCACGGAGATGTCAGAGCTGAAACTTGGTTGTTGCTTTGTCATATCAATACTACCGCGTGTGGCACCTATCATGTTAAACGTGATAAGGAGTTTCTTTGGTAAGCTGATGGCGTTCTTGAATGTATATTGCAGTAGCGGACTGTTATTTTTCACGCCTTTGTACTCAATGTCTTGAAAGTTACCATACAGTGACAGCGATGGTTTCCATACACTGCCGAATGATGGTGCATACGAAATCATGATGCCTGTGCTTGTCGTGTTCATGTTGGCTACGCTGAAGACCATTACTGGTGCTTCGTCAAGTGGGTAAGCATAAAACAGTCTGTCGTCCTTTAGAATATAGTGATTTGCACTCAACACAAAGTCACGGTATGTCATCAGCAAACCGATGTCGTACATATACGTTGACTTCAGTTCAGGATTTCCATCTTCATAGCAATAACGGTTATTATACTGCATACTGCTGCGCAGTTCATAATAAGACGGTCTCTTTACCGTAGAACGGAATGACAGTGTTGCGCCAAAACGACCTTTGTTGTAGTTAACGGAAAACGTAGGCATCAGACTGCCGTATTTTCTACACTGCTCTTCTTTGCGTTCACCATTTACCTCGTATGTGTATGACACATATTCATAGCGCAGTCCTGCATTGAGCGAGACATTCTTCCATGACCTCAGGTATTCCGTGAACAATGCGAAGGAGTTTTGTTTTGACTGATTGTCTTTAGACTGTAATAGGGAGTTAGCCCCGTCATCATCTACATTGTATATCTGCTTATTGTCCGTATAACTGTATTCCTCACCGAACACTATCTTGTTTTGACCAAAGGACTTGCTGACAGTCAGTTTCTCTGCCAACATATTCGACCTTTGTTCCGACAGACTACTTACGATGGCGTTTCTTCCGTCCTGAAGTTCCGTATCATATCGGTCTCTGTTCGTAAGGCTATTGACGTACGACATATTATAGTCTAACTGCCATTTGTTATCATATTTCTTTAATAGATAGGCATCAGCGTTATGGGTTTTCCAAGATGTTATAGCCAACCCCATTGATGTAAACTTCTGTTCTCCCTCCAAGTCCGTAGCGGTATATTGCGAAAAGTCGCTAAATTTATTATCTCCTTGATAGTAAGAATAATTCATGCCAGCATACAATTTACCGTCTTCAGATGAGTAGTTAAAGCCCCCTCGTGGTCTGAAGTGATTGGAGGTATTCTCGTGTTTACTGTCATTATAGGAGGAAATCGTGGTGCCACGATATGTAAACTTCTCATTGTTTATCTGTCGCGAATGCGACTTTCCGTTAGCATATGACATGGAGCCAAATAAATCCCACTCTTTTTTGCGATAGTTCAGCGACATATAGTCATTCTGATTGAAATCTTCATTCTGCGAGCCTTTCCACTCTACGGTACCCGACAGTCCCTCACCTTGTTTACGAATGGTAGTGACACGTATCACAGATGTTACATTAGAGGGATAGCGGCTGCCAGGATTCATAATCACCTTAACGTCCTTTACGGCATCACTCTTAATCCTCGCTATTTCCTTCATATCGGTAATACGTCGTCCGTCCACGTAAAACAACGGTGTTCCTCTGCCCATTACGCTAACCTTATCATCTGTCGCACTGATAAACGGCATCTGGTCCAGCACATCCGTCAGACTGCCTAACTCTGCGAACATGGTGCCCTGGATGGTGGAGTTCAGTCCCTCAGCGTCAAGTTTGTATTGTGGGCGTCGACCTTTTACCACCACCTTCTGCAGTTTTACGGTGTTGTCCGTCAAGGCGATAGTCCCCACCTTACCTGTTTTGTAAGTATTGTATGACGTCTGATAACCTACGCAACTAACCTTTACTATCGCTTTCTTCGCCTCACAAGGTATTATGAAGTCGCCGTTAGCATTTGTTACACCTCCCGTTATGAACGTAGAGTCACCCACATTCAGTAGACTGACGTTGGCAAACTCCACGGGTTGGCTGTGTGTATCCACAATGCGCCCCGTCATCTTCTGTGCCGCTTTCTGTGTGCACTCCACCATAATGACACCGTTCATCACCGTCATCTTGATGGGGTAGAAGCCGATAATCTCTCTGATAGCATCGGGGACGCGCTGTTTATGAATAGTCTTAGTGACTTTAAAGTCCTCCAGTTCGTCATACACAAAGTTGATGATGTATTCGCTTTGCATGGCGTTCATTTTCTTCAGTACGTCAGAAAAAGAAACATCGTGATAACTCTCCGATATGCGTTGGGCGAAACCTGACATTCCAGACAGAAGACAGAGCAGCAGTATTATTATTTTATTCATTTAGTCTGTAGTCGTTAATTATTCTACTTCAATTACTCCACCTGCATAATTCAAGTGGAAACGCTCAAAGGCGTTCATCAACTTGACGTTCTCCTCCAGTGTTTTCTTTTTGTTCCAATTGTAGTATAATCGGATATCTTCAGCTTCTGTGTTTCTGTATTCTACCTTAACGCGATAGAATGTGCTCATCTTATCCAAAATGTTTTTCAGTTTAACGTTATCAAAGATGACAGGTTTTGTGTCAAGAGAGTCTACATTTTCCTGTTCATCGCCTTCTGATATCTCAGGTTTAACAGCCTTAACCGTCGTGGCGTTCAGTGACGTTTGCGCAACCTCTGTGTCGTAAGAGTGCCCTATCAAGCCACTGTGTGACACCACAGCCACCGCTATCCCAGAGAAGAAGATGCCGCCAATGATGGCAGCCGCCACCTTCATGCGGTTACGACGATTATGTCTTCTTGAAAAGTTACGCCACTCCTTGTCTACATCGACCTGAGTTTTCTCACTTTTCTTCATCGCCATACGCGCCATCGCCATGTCGGTGAAGAACTGTTTAACGTTCTCGTCGGCAAGCAGACTCTCCATCTGCTCGTCTGTGTATTTTTCTGGATGCTCTTGCATGTCAAGCAACATCTGTAGTTTCTCGTCTTTGTTCATCGCTATCTTTATATTGTGTGTTACTCGCTATTTTACATTACTTCTTATCCATTCCAATGCTTTCGAGAGGTGATTAAACACCGTTACCTTGCTCACTCCCACGACTTCCGCCACCTCTTGGTATGATTTGCCGTGCAGGAAGCGCAAACGAAAGATATGCTTTCGTATGGGCGGTTCAAGATTTTCTATCAGTAGGTTTATTCTGTCAAGCCTTTCGTCCGTGTCTTCCGCCAATACCACCTCCGCGTCGCATATCAACAGCTTGGCTATGCGCTTCCTGACATCCTTTCGCTCTATCTGGTTGAGGCAGCGGTTGCGTATGCAACGCATTAGGTATGCCTCTTCGCTGTCAGGCATCATGATGATTTTACCCGTAAGAATGTCGGTGAACACGTCGCTCACCATGTCACGGCTTTCATCGTCGTCACCGAGAAGGCATCGCGCCAAGCGATACATCTTCTCGTAGTAACGACGAAACATCTTTTCTATGTCTTTTTCTTGATTCATACACTATAATAGACAGTTGACACTAACAAAAAACTAAGCGAACGACATATTTTTTCTGTTATTTTTTCATTCCCCCGATATTTGTGGGGCAAAATTACATAATTTATTGATACGCGAGTGATGTTTCGCAACAATATGCACATGGTGCAGATGGCTGCCGCAACCATATAATAACTGAAGTTTCAGATTTAGATGGGAGCGGGCTGAAAGCCCAGCAAGCGCATAGCCCGTGGCTGGAGTTTTAGATTTAGGCAGTGACGGGCTGAAGGCCCAATAAGCGCATAGCCCAGGGCAAGCGTAGCGACACCCTGGGTATGAATAACGAATAACATATCATCAACGCTCTGAAAGAGCAACAGCGTAATAAAGAAGGCACAATCATTGAGAAGAATGTTACAAACATTTGATATTTAAGACTCGTATGGAGTGGAATACAACAATGTATATGTGTTTAAGGATTAATGCTTTTGCCCTTTCAGGGCGTACCATTGATAATACGACAACACCCAGGGTGTCGCTTCGCTTGCCCTGGGCTATGCGCTCATTGGGCTTTCAGCCCGTCTTGAACTAAATTCAAAACTTGGGATATTAATAAATCGCTTATACTGCGCTGTTATGAAAGCATAGTGATAGTCTTACGAAAAAGCCCAAATCGTGTTGCGATTACGGTGCTTTCGTATCGTGAAAGCATAGTTATTGCAGAGGCGTGATTTCGGTAACGGTAATTCTATACATATATAATGGGGAAAAATGATATACAGACAATATTTTTATGAATGCTTTTTGTTTTTCCAAAAGAAAAAATATACCTTTGCAGGGTAATAAGTAAGTGTTCAAAATTATTTTAATATTTAATATTGGCTATTTTGAGGCAGCTGGTTTCACTGTTTTCGGTCACAATGCTTGCATTGTGACCGAAAACTGGGGAAGCAGATGACCAAAAGAGACTGTATTAAATATTCTCAATAATACAAGAACATTAATTTACTTATTTATAAAAATAATTTTGAATACTTACTTATATATTATTGTCACCCTAAAAACATCTAAGAAGCATGAACAGTAGCAAACATCGCATACCACAGTCCATATTATTGGGCACCATTTGTGATGTTAGACTGACGGAACACTGTAAGGGGTAATATAACGGTATAAAAAATAGTAAGAAATGAACAGTATAAAAATAACTTTAATATCAGTATTCGTTGTCATAGGGCTGTGTTCGTGCAGCCATGGCGGTGAGGCGTTGACCATAACATATAGGCTTTCTACAGACAGCGTGAATGGAGGCAGAGTGCGGATAGACTCGTTGAAACACTCACAGGGATGGTGTGAGTATGACTCTGTAAGGTTTTCTGATAATTCATATGCAGTCTATAGATTGGCTTTTGCACCACAAAACAGTCTCTTGGAGTATTATGACAACAAGGGTAGAACCATTGCTACTCTCTCGCACGCCTCAGAGTGCGCTGAGCAGACATTGATATATGACTACGATGAGGAAGGAAGGCTAATCCATTTGGCGACATCAAGAACGATTGGCGATGATGGCTTGGATGATAACTGGAAAGGGTATCTGGAGTTCCGACAGTTGATTGCTGACATGGACTATGCGCACCCAGATACAGCAAAGTATGAGGTGATTAATATAAAATATGACCAACAGGGGGATGCCGTAAAGGCATACGTAGGATACAGTGACGAGAAAATTGTGGCACCAAAAGGATATAAGCTGACAATAGAAGTGAAGAAATGTACCGACTTCTGGATGAGCGACATAGATGGAGGTCGATATGTGTTTCATGTCAAGGTGGAGCCGAAAGATGAGAATGTGAAGAAATATCGTATATGTCGATATGTTGACTTTGTGCCTACCATGGAGGCTTACTACGTAAACGGACGGTTAATGATGACGACATGGCATCATAATCCAGAACTCGTGAGTGATAAGAATCAGGAACGTGGCTACTTCCCAGACAAAGAAGGTGACTTGAATGTCTATACCACGGCAAAGAAGGACGGCAGTAAGAGTCAAAAGGCGTTTAGGAACGGATTGTTGGTTTACGTACAGAAGATAAGTAAGTATGGCACAGTGCTGAGTAGGGATACGTATGAATTTATCTCTGACAAGAAAGTGAAGGTGACAGAGGAGGGTATAGACTATGGTACTAAACAACTGAAGGTAAAAGATACACGAATAGAGAAGTTTAATAACATATCGATGTATCAAGAAGACTTTTATGTAGACCGTGAAAACTCTGATATATGGGGAAACTACTACAATACCAATCCTCTATAGTGAAGAGCAGATGGCGGAAGATGTCAAGGGTATTATCTGTTATTAACAGAGATACTCCTTGGCAACGATAAGATGAGAGATGCTTTCTTACTATAAAAAATACTTGTTGTAAGCTTTTTCCATAATTATGTAACAATGTAATGGATAACAATGTGTACCTTTGCACCGCAAAACAAAAATCATCATGGAACAGTTTATACACATAGTATGCGGGATGGCACCTTACCTGTTGTTAGGATTCTTTCTATCAGGACTGATGCACTCTTTCATCCCTGGCAGATTCTACGGAAGGTATCTTTCCTCTGGCAAGTTCAGTTCAGTGTTTTACGCCACATTGTTCGGCATACCTCTGCCGTTGTGCTCCTGTGGCGTGATACCAACAGCGATGTCTTTGCGCAAAGAGGGAGCATCACGCGGAGCAGTGGTGTCATTCCTGATAGCCACGCCACAGACTGGCGTTGATAGCATTATCGCCACATACGGCTTGATGGGGCTGCCGTTTGCGATAGTACGACCTATTGCTGCACTATTTACCGCACTCTTCGGTGGCAGCCTCGCCTTGGTAGGCGACAAAGGAGAGAAGCAAGAAGAACGCTGCGAGGTAACACAGGCAGTAGGGAACAAAACCTTCGCTATGCGCTTCAAGGAAGCCATGCACTATGGCTTCGTAGAGATGATGCAGGACATAGGTCGCTGGCTGGTGCTCGGATTAGTAGTGGCTGCCGTCATAACCATCTGCGTGCCTGACGAATGGTTTACCATACTTAACGGTAACACCTTTGCCTCAATGCTCCTTGTGTTGCTCATCGCCATACCTATGTACGTCTGTGCTACAGGTAGCATACCAGTTGCGGTAGCCCTTATGATGAAAGGTCTTACGCCAGGTGCCGCCTTGGTATTGCTCATGGCAGGTCCGGCATGTAACCTCGCCTCAATACTGGTAGTAAGAAAGGTTCTCGGAGTAAAGACTATGTTGATATATATGGTATCAATAATACTCGGAGCAGTAGCATTTGGTAGCATTGTAGATTACCTTCAGTTTAATAATATCACAGACTTCCTTAGCCAGTTGATAACTACCCCTGCATGCTGCATGGAAGGCAATACATGGCTTGAGATAGCCTCAGGAGTACTGTTGCTGTTGTTACTCTTCAATGCGCTGATAGTGCAACGCTTTATAAAGAAAGAAACATCTAACAATATAAACAAAGAAACTATGAAAGTTTACCACATCGAGGGCATGAACTGCAACCACTGTCGTGCCTCAGTAGAGAAAGCCATCCTTGGCGTAGAAGGCGTAACGTCTGCCAGTGTTAACCTGCAAACGAAAGAAGCGCAAGTAGAAGGCACAGCCACATTCGAACAAATCAGCAAGGCTGTAGACGAAGTAGGCTTTAAGTGCACATTGTAGCCCCACAACTTATGAAGTTACTTATTAAGAACATGGTATGTCCTCGCTGCATTATGGCAGTGAGGACAATACTCGTTTCTGAGGGTCTCACCCCCGTGAACATACAGCTCGGTGAGGTAGAGATACTTGAGGAGATAAACGAGGAACAAAAGGCACGTTTATCATCAGCCCTGCAGGCAGTGGGCTTTGAACTGCTTGATGATCCTCGCATCGCACTTCTTGAACAACTGCGTATAGCCGTCATAGAGTGGGTGCGCATGAAGGGCGAGCGACCCAAAATGTCAGACTATCTCGTTCAGCATCTGGCACGAGACTACAGCACACTCAGTAAACTCTTCAGTGAGGTGAACGGCATCACGATAGAGCGGTTCGCCATACTCCACCGCATAGAGTATGCCAAGGAACTGCTCTGCTACAGCCAGCAGACAACCTGCGAGATAGCCTACGCACTGGGTTACAGTTCACCAGCACACCTATCCTCACAGTTTAAGCAAGTTACGGGAATGACTCCAAAGGCGTTTCGTGAACAGAAACAACACAACCGCATTTCGTTGGCGGACATATAGCAAGGAGAAACCTCTCACAATCAAACTCCTAACACTGTTACTTTCCCAGTATTATCAGTAGTATGGCGGTCCAATGCGCCATAGCGCCAAGCAGTACGAAGACGTGCCAAATGGCGTGATAATGCCGACGGCTGTCGTAAGCAAAGAAATATGTGCCCCCTGTATAGAATATGCCTTCCAGTAATAGCATTAATAGCGCAATGGCAGACAGTCGCTCTATCACAGGTTGTGCTACGAGTACCACGCTCCAGCCCATTATCAGGTAGAGGGCAAGGGAGAGCCTTGGGTACTTGCCCATGGCGACAATCTTGTACACTGTGCCAGCTATGACCATAGACCAAAGTAGTCCGAACACCGTCCAGCCCAACCAGCCGCCTATCACAGCTATGCAGATGGGGGTGTAGGAGCAAGCTATCATGACATAGATGCTAATATGATCGCACTTGCGAAGTATCTTCTTCGCTCTGCCAGGCCATACCCAGTGGTAGATGGTGCTGGAGAGAAACATGAGAAACATGCCAACGATGAAGAACAGTATGCCCATGGTCCACTGCCACCCTAACTTGGCGGCGGGCCATACTTCCCATATTGACGAGAGGGCGAACACCGCACCTACGAGGTGGGTCCACGTGTTGCCCTGCTCCTTACTTGAAGGTAATATCTTACTCATTATCTATTTTTTTAGAGTCGCAAAGTTATGAAAAAATAACAGATTAATCGTTGTTTGCTGTAACAAAAAAGGTTAAAGGTGTCTTTTGATACTTTTTCCCCCTAATTTGAGAAGATATATGACACTTGTACCAACTCTTCTCAGTACCTTTGTAACCAAGAAGAAGACTAATGCTTTCGTGCGTATAACCGTGGCGAGAGAACGTTATAAGAATATAAACATTACTAACCATGCAAATGAGGAAATTATTATCGTTATTACTTTTGTCCTTTTTACTTGTGTTGCCAGTAGCAGCTGTTAAACAAAGACCTGCCAAGGTCATCATCGTAGCAGGACAGTCAAACACCGATGGCAGAGTGCCAGGCAATGAGTTTGATATGCACATCGGAGACATACCTAACTGTTATTGGCGGTGGGGAAGTGGAGAAGAAGAGCGAACCAAAGGTAAATTCGAACTCTTTAATCCCGTTGACAAGACGCAACGCAGGTTCGTAAAGTGGGCGTATGACGCTTATGTGTATCAAGAGATGAGCAAGGCGCAGAGCGAACCTTTCTATGTAGTAAAATGGAGTTTAGGCGGAACAGCAATAGATACACTTGCACGCAGTACTAACAATGACTATTGGTGCGCAAATGCAGATTGGCTAAGCCGTAACAAGTCGGTGACAAAGGGGGGAAAATCGCTTCTACTCGCATTCGAAGAACTAATAGATGATGCTATAGACAAGGAACTAAGCCAACTGCCGCAGGGCTACATCGTTGAGGCTTTCTTATGGCATCAAGGTGAGAGTGACGCTCCGCAGGGGGCACATTATTATGATAACCTAAAACAGATGCTAAGCCATGTGCGCCAGCACCTTGTCAGAAAGACAGGAGACAAACGTTACAAGAAGTTGCCGTTCATTTTCGGTACAGTGTCTGAAAGAAACAGACAGTTCAGCAAAGATGTAAAGCTGGGTATGCAGCGTCTTGCGAAAGAGGACAAGCACGCATACTTGATAGATGTGGGTAATGCAGAGTTACTCTCAGACAAACTACACTTTACAGCCAAGTCAGCAGAGCAACTGGGACTTGCCATGACGAAGAAACTGGAGGAATTAGGTGTCGTCAGTGCTCAGTAATGCTTACAGAAAAAGTAAGCGTTAGTACCCTTCATACATGGGTGAGTATGCTGTCTTGATGAATACAAGAAGTATACCTATACAAACTAACTATGAAAATTAGCAAATTATTATTACCGTTAATCTTCTGCACTTTCGTCTTGCCTTTGTTTGCTAAGGTAAGTCATACGAGTAATGTTTGTATTCTTACCCAACGCCAATATCTTTCTGGCACGGGTTCTGATGATACGAAGCAGTGGGACTTTTACTGTTCTGCAGGCAACAACTCAGGCAAATGGAAGAAGATAGCCGTTCCGTCGTGTTGGGAACAACAGGGATTCGGGGAATATACCTATGGACGATTCTATAAAATAAAAGGAAAGAAGCCAAGCAACGAAACTGGGCATTACCGTACAAAGTTCTCTGTGCCGCACGACTGGAAAGGACAGTATATACGCCTAACCTTTGAGGGCGTGATGACAGACGCCACGGTGTACATTGACGGAAAACAGGTAGGTGCCACTCATCAGGGAGGCTTCATGGAGTTTTCTTATGACGTGACATCGTTTATTGTTCCTGGTAAGCGTCACCTGCTTGAAGTAAAAGTAAGCAAGGAGTCTACCAACAAGTCGGTCAATAGTGCAGAGCGCAGGGCAGACTGGTGGCTCTTCGGCGGAATATATCGCCCAGTGTATATAGAGGCTATGCCAAAGGAACACATTGATGATGTAAGCATAGACGCACGCGCCAATGGTGACCTATACGTAATGTTCCCTCATAATGACGTTAATATGTCGAAGGATATTACCTTTACTCTTGATGGGCGCACCATTAAGTATGATGAGAAGTCAGGCTGTTACCATTGTGGTAAGGTAAATACGTGGAATCCAGAACAACCTAATCTCTATACCGCTACGTTTACATTGAATAGCAGTAAGCACCAGATAAAGAAACGCATAGGTTTTCGTACAATAGAGTTCAGAGCACACGATGGTATATACCTCAATGGTACACGTCTCGTCGTAAAAGGCATTAACCGCCATTGCTTTCATCCAGAGACAGGCAGAACCACAAACAAGGCTCTCAGCATAAGCGACGTAAAACTTATCAAGAGCATGAATATGAATGCAGTGCGCTGCCATTATCCCAGCGACAGGCATTTCATGGATGTGTGTGATTCATTGGGAGTGCTTTACATGAGTGAGTTCCCTGGTTGGCAGACGCATTATGATGACACAACAGCAGCGAAACTGTTGCCTGGTTTCATACAGCGAGACGTTAACCATCCGTCAGTGTTTATCTGGAGCAACGGCAATGAGGGAGGATGGAATACATCAATTGACGGTATGTTCACCAAACTCGACCCGCAACACCGCAAGGTGGTTCATCCATGGAGCGACTTTGAAGGCATAGATACTCACCATTATCCAGCCTATCAGACTGGTGCTTACCGCCTGCAAAACGGTCAGAATGTCTTTATGCCCACAGAGTTCCTGCATAGCAAATACGACAAGGGGGGAGGTGCGGCACTCGAAGATATGTGGAACCATTGGACTAAGTCGCCACTCTTTGCTGGTGCTTTTATTTGGGCGTTTGTTGATGAGGCGGTGAGACGTACAGACCTTAATGGCGTTCTCGACAGCGATGGAGGCAATGGACCTGACGGTATCGTGGACCCTTATCGCCAGCCTGAAGGCAGTGTTTCCGCCATAAAGGATGTTTGGAGTCCGATACACATAGAGCCGTTCACCGTACCTTATGCAGAAGAGAATGATAGTGCATCGCTACGCCTGTTGATAGAGAACCGCTGGTTGTTCACAAATCTACAGGATTGCCGCCTGACTTACGATATATATAAGGAAAACGGAGAGGAGGTAGACCATGGACAGGTTGGCCTACCCAAGGCTGCGCCAGGTGAAAGAGAAGCATGTGTACTTCCGTTGCGTGCAGGATACCGTAAAGGCGATATTCTGAAGATAACGGCATATAACCCGCAAGGTGAAGAAGTTAATACATGGACAAAGCCCATTCATCATGCTGATGAACAACAAACAGTTTCAAATCAGAACGATGTGAAGGTTACGTTCTCCGATAATGGAGTGATAGCAGAAGTCTATGCAAACGGAAAGGAAATACCGTTGAACGGTGGTCCACTGCCTGTCGGAATGTTGGCAAACTGTTACAAGCACGCTGCCCGTACAGAGGCGGATGGCACGCAGATTAATACCTTTTGGTATAAAGGCGGTGTTGACTCCATACAATGGCGACAGACTGTGGACGGACGCCTCTTTATGGATGCTGTAATCCTTAACGATGAGAGAGGACACGGCTTTGGAACAAACTTCCTTACAAGCGAAAGCGGATGGCAGATAGGTCTTACGTTCAACTACCCTGAGACGGTATTTACTTCCGCTTCAGACAAAAATAAAATAAAATATCTGGGTAGAGGACCTTACAGAGTATGGCGCAACCGACAACAAGGACAGCAGTTCGGGGTATGGACAAAGCAATATAACAACACAGTCACGGGACAGTACAACAGTGTTACGCCACCAGTGTACCCTGAGTTTAAGGGCTATCACGCTGACGTAAGATGGATGCAGTTTCCAGACTTTCGCGTTACATCACTTACGGAAGGTCTCTTTGTGCGCCTATATACTCCAGAGGAAGCCATTGACCAGACGCCAGGCGAGATGGGTGGAGCCGATGAGGGCAAAAAGAAACAGGAACGCACAATGGTGAAATTCCCTGAAGGCGACATCTCCTTTCTCCTTTCTATACCGCCAATGCAGAGTTACAAACCACTGGAACAGTTAGGGCCATCTGCACAACCTGATAACATACGTATTAAGGCAGGGGATGAAGGTTTCCATATACGATTAATATTCCAATTCAATAACAATACTAACAAATGAGAAAAATACTGACAATACTTCTTGTTATTTGCTGTAGCGTTATAGCAAAAGCCATGGACTGGTATGATGGAGTTAAACCAGTAAGTTACAGTCTGAAGACAAAGACATCGCCAGTGGTTGACATTGCATTACAGATGTTTGCCAGTGACCTACTACAGGTAACGGGCAAAGCACCAGTAAAAGTTGGCGCAAATGCCACTATCGAAGTGTACGAATTCGGCAAAACCACGTCGACCAGCAAGGCCTTATTGCGCAAACAGGGCATACCAACAGACAGTATCAGCAACACAAAAGATGCCTTCTATCTCGGAGTGAAAGGCGATAAGATAATAATTGTAGGCAACAACGGTCGCGGTTGTGCCTATGGCATACTGGAACTGTCGCGTAAGGCTGGTGTTTCACCATGGGTGTGGTGGGGCGATGTGACGCCAGAGAAAAGAGCCCATTTATCACTTCCGCAAAGTTTCTCTACTCTGCAATACCCTTCTGTGGAGTACCGTGGCATATTCCTTAACGATGAAGACTGGACCATACGTTACTGGGCTGGCAAAACTTACGACACGTCGCGGCCCTACGGAAGCATCGGTCCTAAGTTTTATAAGCGCATCTTCGAATTGCTTTTGCGCCTGCGTGCCAACGCTATATGGCCAGGAATGCATGCTGGTACTACCGCTTTTTTCAAAGTAAAAGGCAATAAGGAAATGGCAGACTCATGCGGTATCATCATAGGCACGAGCCACTGTGAACCGCTTTTGCGTAACAACGTAGACGAATGGAATGTTAAGGAACGCGGAGCATATAACTTTATCAGTAACCGTGAGGCGGTGGAAAAGTACTGGACGGAACGTCTAAAGGAGGTGAAAGGAGGTGAATACTTCTTCACCATAGGTATGCGTGGCATACACGATGGTAGTATGGAAGGCGTGAAAACAAGGAAAGAAAAGCTCCTCGGACTGCAGGCAGCCATAGACAGTCAGCGTGATTTGATAAAGAAGTATTTTAATAAAGATGTGGAGTCAGTACCGCAAGTGTTCGTGTCATACAAAGAAGTGCTTGATATATACGAGGATGGCTTGAAGGTTCCTGACGATGTTACGTTGATGTGGTGCGATGATAACTATGGTTACATGACTCGTCTCAGTGATGCTGAGCAACAGAAGCGTAAAGGCGGAGCAGGTGTTTACTATCACCTCAGTTACTTGGGCAGACCGCACGACTATATGTGGCTCACAACAGAGCAGCCAGGTCTGATTTACAACGAAATGCGACAGGCTTATGATCACAACGCACGTAAACTTTGGATAGTGAATGTTCATGACCCCAAGGTGGCAGCGTATGACCTTGAGTTCTTCCTCGACATGGCGTGGAATATCAATGCAATACGTCATGACAATATCAACGACCACCTTCGTCAGTGGCTCGTTACGCAATTTGGAAAGACTGCTGGCACTGCACTATTGCCCGTAATGCAAGAGTATTACCGTCTCTGTGCTATTCGTCGTCCTGAGTTCATGGGCTGGACACAAGTGGAACTTGACAAGAAACGTTATCCGCGTGGTCGTTCTCAAGTTATAGACACCGAATTTACTACAGCATTTGGTAATGAACTGAACCGTTATCTTGAGGATTATAATCGCATAGTAAAGGAAGTAGATAGGATTGGTAAGAATATTCCTGTTCAATTAAAAGACGCCTATTTCGCTGCTATTACCTATCCTGTAAAGGCTTCTGCCATGATGGCAACGAAGATGCTTGAGGCGCAGAAAGCACGTATGCTGTGCATGGGTGTGATGGATAACTATGTAAACATGCGTCGTGATTCGCTACTTACTGCTGCGTCACGAAGTATGAAGGCATATTATACCATTCGTGAACTGACTGATTATTATAACAATACGATGGCAAACGGCAAGTGGCGTGGCAACATGAACTGTATGCCGCGTGACCTCAACGTGTTCAACGGACCGATATTGCCGCTCGTGCCCACTGCTAAAGAGATGGAACTTTACGCGAAAGACAACAAAGGCCATTACCCTATAAAGACAGATGGGGCGATAGCACTCAATGCTTCGCAGTACACAAAGGCTACGAATGGAGTGAAGACCATACAGATGTTAGGCCATAGCATGAACGCTGTCAGCGTGCCGAAGGGTGGCAACATATCGTTTGACATCACTCTTGATAAAGCACTTGACGGAGTATTGCGCACCGCAGTCATCCCTACTCAGGCTAATGACAAGGGCGACATACGTTATAAGGTAACCGTAAATGGTCAGTCTGAGACCTATTCCCTAAAGGAGCCATTCCGCTCAGAGCGTTGGAAACAGAATGTGTTGCGTGGACAGGCACTGCGCACAATGAACATACAGTTGCCTGCAGGTCATCATACCATCACTATAGAGGCTCTTGACGAACACATCATAATAGACCAACTGATGCTTGACCCTGTGAAAGACCGTAAGTTCTATGTGTTCCCTGTGGAGGGAAGGTAAAGCAATTGAAGTATTATATAGTTGACGCAGAAATAAAACAGGTTGTAACCCATGTAATGAACAGGGTACAACCTGTTTTTCTTTATTTAACCCCACGAAGGAAAATGACAGCACCTTGAATGATGATTTTCTTGTCACTTATTACAGAAATGTACCGTTTGCTCTTTTCTTTTTCTCACTTTATCTTTGTGCTTTCGTAACTTTTTTCTACTTTTGTCACCGAAAACACATTATTGTATTCATAACATTAGGCATTAGACTTTATAAACAACAAACTTAATAACACAATGAAGATAGGTTTATTTATTCCGTGTTATGTGGACGCACTGTACCCGGAGGTTGGCATAGCCACCTACAAGCTGTTGCGAAAACTCGGTCTTGACGTGGAATATCCTGAGAAACAGACGTGTTGCGGACAACCGATGGGCAATGCAGGATTCCAACAAAAGGCAGAGAAACTGGTGGAAGACTACGACAAACTCTTCGCTAAGTACGACTATGTCGTGGCACCAAGCGCGTCGTGTGCAGCATATGTTAGGTTCTTTCACCCTAACATAGTGAAGCATGAGTGTAAAACTGCGCAAAAGACAATGGACGTAGTAGAGTTCATTCACGATGTCATTAAACCCAAGGAACTGCCGTGGGCTAAGTTTCCCCATAAGGTAAGCCTGCACAACAGTTGTCACGGAGTGCGCGAACTGGGGCTATCTTCACCATCAGAACGCAGTATGCCACGTTTCAACAAGATAAAAGACCTGCTGCAAATGGTAGGTGGCATAGAGGTGGTAGAGCCTGAAAGAGTAGACGAATGTTGCGGTTTCGGCGGTATGTTCTCAATAGAAGAGCCCGATGTATCAGCAAGAATGGGGCACGATAAGATAAAACGCCACATGGCAACAGGCGCGGAATACATCACAGGACCAGACTCTTCGTGCCTGATGCACATGCAAGGACTGCTGAAGAAGGATGGGGGAGAAGAGAAGATAAAGTTTATTCATGTAGTACAGATATTGGCTAACGGACTATGAGCACTAAACATTCTATAGCGGCAGAGAAGGTAAACCGCAACCCTGAGTGGGTAACACGCCATGACCAGACCTTCTGGAGCGTCAGAGCAAAACGTGATGACCAAGCGTATGGTCTAAAGGAATGGGAGCAACTGCGCGAAGCGGCAAGCCAGATAAAGAAACACACGGTGACACATCTTGCCGATTATCTGGAGCAGTTTGAGCGTAATGCCATCAAAAACGGTGCCATAGTTCATTGGGCTAAGGACGCTGAGGAATATAATGAGATAGTGCTGGACATTCTTCGTAAGCATAACGTAAAGAAAGTTGTTAAGGGCAAGTCTATGCTTACGGAGGAGTGTCACCTTAACGAGAACCTTATCGCCAAGGGAATAGACGTTGTAGAGACCGACCTTGGTGAGCGTATCTTGCAGTTAATGCACCTCGCACCGAGCCATATCATTATGCCAGCAATCCACATCACCCGTGAGCAGGTAAAGGAAAACTTCCGCGAGAAGGGCATCCTTGAGCATAATGGTGAGCATGCGGCAATGAGTATGGGCGTAACAGACCGTCAAGAACTGGAGGAAAAGGCAGACCCTACGTACCTAACACGTTGCGCTCGTTACCACCTGCGCGACAACTTCATGACGGCTGAGTGCGGAATGACGGGTGCTAACTTCGGTATAGCGTCAACAGGCGAAATCGTTGTCTGCACCAACGAGGGCAATGCCGACATGAGTACCTCAGTGCCGAAACTGCACATTGCCAGCATCGGACTGGAAAAGGTAATCCCTGACTACGACGCTATGGGCGTCTTCCAGCGTCTTCTCGCACGTCATGGAACTGGACAGGCTACTACTGTCTTCACGTCTCATTTCCGTAAACCACGTCCTGACGGTGAGTTCCATATCATTCTCGTAGACAACGGTCGTAGCGACATACTGGCTAACCCTGACCATTGGCAGACATTGAAGTGCATGCGCTGCGGTGCTTGCATGAACACATGTCCCGTTTATCGTCGTTCTGGTGGCTATTCTTATACATACTTTATCCCTGGTCCTATCGGTGTGAACCTTGGTATGCTGAAGGATAAAGACAAGAACTACCACAACTGTTCGGCTTGTTCGCTGTGTTGTTCATGTGATAACGTGTGCCCTGTTAAGGTAGACCTATCTTCACAGATATATAAGTGGCGACAAGAACTTGACAATTTCCACCATGCCGACCCTATAAAGAAGGCGATGTCAAACGGCATGAAGGTGCTCTTCGACCGTCCTTCGCTTTACTCCACGGCACTACGCTTTGCGCCACTCGCCAACTACGTGCCGTCGTTTGTTACCGACATAAAACTGAACGCATGGTGTAAGCATCACGCCATGCCAGAGTTTGCCAAGGAATCGTTTCACACACTTTGGAAGAAAGGAAAAGTAAAATGAGCAGTAAGCAAGATATACTGAACCGTCTGCGTAAGAATACACGTGAGACATACGATATGCCCGACCTGTCGTTCCCTAAACTTACCTTTGAAGACCCCGTGGCAGAGTTTATCCATCAGACCACAACCACAGCGGGAGCGCAACTGATAGAGATGCATGAGGGCGACGACATCAACGACATCATACGCAAAGCATACCCCAATGCGAAAGTCATCTCGAGCAATATCCCTGCGGTTAAGGCAGACCGCAATCCCGATGAAGTAGCCGAGGCGCAAGACCTTGACGGCACAGACGTCGGCGTAGTAGAAGGAGGAGTGGCCTGTGCAGAGAACGCCTGTGTATGGGTACCGATGAACATGAAGCAGAAAGCCATCTGTTTCATTTCCGAAAACCTTGTCATCATAGTTCACCGCAAGAACATTGTCAACAATATGCACGAGGCATACGAATGGCTTAAGACTCGCGGCTCAGGCATTGAGGGACAAAGTGAGACCTCAAAGTACGGCTTCGGCTCCTTTATCTCAGGGCCATCAAAAACCGCTGACATAGAGCAAGCCCTCGTCTACGGAGCGCAAGCCGCTAAAGGCGTTACGGTGGTGTTAGTATAGCGAATAAAGAATAATGCATGACGTGACTCATGCATTATTCTTTATTTTTTTAGGTTAATCAGAAAAAACTTCGTATATTTGCAGCGTTTGCGATAGTATCGCGATATAGAAACAACAGAAAAGACAATATGCCAGAGAAAATAAAAGCTGCACGTAACAGGACTTTAACCCTCAAGGAGGACGAGATACAGACATTAGAGAACCGCATAATGAGCGTAAGCAAGATAAAAGAGTCGTTTGTTGATGACTGCATCATAAATGCCGACCTCTTCGATTGTATAGACGCTATACCCAACGAATACTTCAACCTTATCATAATAGACCCACCGTATAACCTTGACAAGGATTTTCACGGTAATAAGTTCTGCCGTATTAATTCGTCAGACTATGAAGACTACCTACGCAGTTGGTTCTATAAGGTATGTGATAAGCTATCACCTAACGGCACCTTGTATATGTGTGGGGATTGGAAATGCACCTCCTCCATGCAACGTGTCATAGAAGAACGCCTCACAATCATTAACCGCATTACGTGGCAAAGGGAGAAAGGCAGAGGAGCAACAGCCAACTGGAAGAACGCGATGGAAGATATATGGGTAGCAGTAAAGAATCCGAAGGACTATTATTTTGACGTAGAATCGGTTAAGATGAAGCGTAAAGTAATTGCGCCATACAGAAAAGACGGCAAGCCAAAGGATTGGGAAGAAACAGAGTCGGGAAACTTCCGTATAACATATCCATCAAATTTCTGGGATGACATCAGCATACCTTTTTGGTCAATGCCAGAGAATACGGACCATCCTACACAGAAACCAGAAAAGCTGTACGCTAAGATAGTATTAGCATCGTCAAAGCCTGGTGACAGAATCTTCGACCCATTCTTAGGCAGTGGCACCGCAGCGGTAGTAGCCCAAAAGCTAAACCGTAGATATTGTGGTGTAGAGATTAATCACGAGTATTGTCTGTGGGCAGTAAAGAGACTACAGAACGCCTTGGCTGACAAGACAATACAGGGATATGCCGATGGCGTGTTTTGGGAACGTAACACATTAAATAACCAAAAAGCCAAGGGCACATCAAAAAGCGGAAAAGTTGATGTGATAAAGGCAGGAGCAGCGGCAACACCATTGGTCTGGCAGGAGTACAAGGGGAACTGCGCAGTTTAACGGGAAGGTAATAAATGAAATCCTTGGAGAAGAATCGTTTGTTAACAATATAGATGTAGAATCATCCAAATGTTTTCTGCGTGGTTTATTAAAAAGGTAATAAAAAGTTAAGATTGGCTTGCTACTTGCTTATCTTGATACACTATATGTACAAAAGAGAAAAGGTTGGTTACTTGCTCGTTTACAAGTAACCAACCTTTTCCTTTTTACTTCACCCAGTTGTCCACATCCTTTTGCGAAGCACCGTTGAGCAGTTTGCCCTTATGCCAGTTAACGTCAGGATATTCCGCCTTAAGCAGTTTCTCCGAGTTCTCTATTCGGCTGCCACCAGAGGTCATGAACGGTATTACCGTCTTGCCTTTTAGTCCGTATGCCTCAATGAAGGTGTTGATAATACGCGGAGCACCGTTCCACCAGTTAGGGTAACCAAGGTATATCACGTCATACTCATCAAGACTCTTCTTGTTCATCACGATGGCAGGGCGTGACTTAGGGTTATCGTTCTCGCGACAACAGCGTGACGACTTGTCCGTCCAGTCAAGGTCAGCGGAAGAGTATTCCTCCTTTGGCTGAATCTCATACAGTTCGCCCTCTGTAGCCTTGGCAATCATCTTAGCCACACGTTCCGTAGTGCCCGTAGCCGAGAAATAAGCCACCAACACTTTGTTGCCTTCTTTTACCGTGGCAGCACTGGTCTCGTTCTTTTCCATAACCTTTGTTCCTTCCTTTTTCTTTGCGCAGGCCGTCATGACGAAACATAGCGACATGACGGCTGCAATCATGAATACAATTCTTTTCATAGCTTTACTTCTTCTTCTTATTATTACCAGAATGATGTTTCTGTCTGTGTGCAAAGTTAAGGCTATTTCTTTATATATATAGTACCTAAATTTCTGAAATATTTACCAGTAATGCGTATATAGCTTATTGCGACCAGTTACCTGACACCAGTAAAATGAATAGTAGAAGCTGTTATAATGTAGTAAAAGCATCTACATGTATTGTTATTTGCTACATATTTTTAACGTATGACATCATTTATTTTATAATTTTGCATAAAGTATTTTCTCTAAATAAAAAGTCAAACATAGGGTTACTTGCCCATGGTTAGTTACATAAATAAGCAAAACGGTATGCGGAGATATCGTTATTCATTAATGTTCCGTGTACTGTAAACATAATATTAACAACAAAACGACGTATTCTATGAAAAAACAATTACTTATTGCGGCTATTGCGGCAATGACGCTGGGAGCGAGTGCGCAGGTTACTGAGGTGGCAAGGGGAGGTTTCTCTTTTCTTCCAAAGAGTATGACAACGACAGGTGAAGTAGTACCGTTCACATGCAATAATATGGATTACTATAACCAGTATTTGCATGCAACGGTTTATGATCAATCGTTTAATGTCGTGAAGACTATTGATTATCCAGGAAAAACGTTTGAGTATACATCTACTCCTATGAGGGCTACTGTTGATATTCTTGAAAAAGAAAGAGAAGTCATCTCTGGCGTTACAGGCGGATTTAAGGGGGAAACTGTTGACATAGAGTCTTTTGAGGCGTTTAAGGAGTATGTTCGTTCTAAGTATGGAAATGTTCCTGACGTTGCTTTCTTTATAACATCCGAAGGCTGTTGGGCCTTTTCGGAATTAAAAGATGGTAGAACTTCTTTTACTCATGATGAAGGGGGAAATTATGTAAGTTTGGAAGCATCGGTTCATTATTATAACAAAGAAGAAAAGACTATCTATAGTTTATACTTTGAGCGTGTTCGTATAAAGATAAACTTGGACGATGTTGTATGGGAAATAGATACAGACAAAGAACAGGTAATAGAAAAAGCAACAGAAAAATTATGTAAGGCACGTGTTGCTAATTATGATTTTGACGGTATTAGCCAGAATAATTATATTACTCAGACCCTATTTAATGATGACGAAAAATACGAGTTTATAGTATGTTCGTATAAGGAGACATCAGCGCCGACTTCCATACAAAATGTTACTGCTGACTACTATAGTAATGGAAAAGTGACACTTTACCATTCCGTACGTGACAAATACTTCAGCGAAATTGTTAATGTTGTTAATGAGGATGGTGACGTGCTTTTAACTTTTGATGATTTCTATTCATATAATATTCTGAACAGCAGTATAAATTTCTATCAACTGAACGGAAAAAAATATATGGAACTACCAATATTGGATGGTGAGAATGGATACGTCAAAGTTCTTTATCTTCTTGGCGACTCCGGCACAGGCGTTCAAGAAATTGCCCGTACCAAGCCTGTCAAGGTGGAGAAATACTATAACGCTGCTGGCGTGCAGGTGGACAAGGATGCCAAGGGAATAGTTATCACCGATGGCGGAAAGAAATATATAAACCAATAACTCTAAATACTATTTGCCCCCCCCCGTTTCGTTGATTTGCGTGGTGCATGGAACGAGTGGGGCAAAATGGTAAATTTGGGAAATATCCCAAACAGGGCTAAATCGAACTGCAATTAAGCCCTGATTACAATGCGATCACGCCCTGATTACGAGGTAAAAAGGGCGTGATTGCACAGCGATTAGAATGATATAGCCATAAGGCACGTATAAATGTTTGTTATACAATGGATTATCCTCCTCTGTATACTAATATATCTCAAATGGTAAATTTGGGAAATCGTTGCAAAACGATTCCTCCTTTTCACAATATAAGAGTAAACAATAACATAGATACATAAATACCTTAAAGAAATATGCACATTGGGAATATCTTACGAGAGCGGCTGCGGAAAGAAGGCAAGAGCGTTGTATGGCTTGCCCGTGAGTTAGGATGCCATCGCACCAATGTGTACAACCTGTTCGACAAGTACAGCCTCGACACCGTGCTACTTGAGCGATTGAGCGTCATACTTAACTATAACTTCTTTGAACTTTATTCAGAGGAGACGAAGGAGAAGATGAAACGTAAGTCGGAACAGTAAGGAGATAACATTATTATGGGTATAAAAAAACTTTTACTAACAAAGTTGTTACAAACAAAGTCGTTAGTAAAAGTTTTTCTTTTATGGCGGTTCGTGAATGTAGGCATGTATAATAAGTCCGCCCATGATACGATGCCTTATGTATCAGATACTTGCAATTAGTAGGCAGAGACAGATATTATGCCATTGTTTTTAGACACACTGATTTGAGCACTGTAGTTCTTTGCTGTCATATTAAGAAACTCTGGCAACTTATTAAGCATGATGCCTGTGGCGGTATTACCTGCTCCTTTTAAGGAAATAGCCCTGCCTTTGTTGTCGATGGTGATATAACTCTGAAAACAACCAAAGTTGCGTGTAACATCTTCCGCAAGGCTACTCTTGGCAGTAAAGTTGTGTTTTACCGTATATGTGCTTGGGAAGTTAGTGACGTAAATTGGCGTTACTCTGAAGTAAACACTTTCCCCTTTTTGCGAAGGATAGAATTTTTGTGACTTAACAAATTCCTTAACTGCCTCAGGAGAGATGTGGTCAATGTCGGTCAGGGTTTCCTTATTAAAGGTTACGTATGAGTCTGCGTCACCACTCTTAGTGAATGAAGTGCTCATGTCAGCCAAATCGAAATTGCTGGCGAGATAGCTTTCTACCAGATAAAGTGTGCATGAGGTAGCACCTGGGTCAGTGGTTGGCGTATTGTTGTTATCATCGTCGCCACAAGAGGCGAGCATACCAATAGAGAGTGTCATGACTATCGCCATAAGCACCGAATAAAAACGATTTCTTTTCATGATTCTTTTGTTTTATTTGTTATTTGGGTGGTTGTCATATGCCTACTACTTACTTTGTGACATCACAGAAGTTATAGCAGAAGGATATTTACGTTCACCATTATCATGGTACCATTCACATCCAAAGCTTTGTGATGCAAAGATATAAAAAAAATACAAGTTCTTGGGTATAATTATGTGATTTTTTTAAGGGAAGGCAGTAAAAAAAACGCAAGGCAACAGAGTTGCAACATAAGATAAATAGAGTTAAACGCTTGTATTATCGTATGTTTTTATTAACTTTGTGGCGTAAATCATAAAGAAAAACTACTAAACCCATGACAATACTAAGAATACTTGGCAACTTTCTTTGGCTTATTCTTGGTGGCTTTGAAGCCGCCATTGGTTATTTTACAGGCAGTTTGGCGTTGGCAATCACCATTATCGGTCTGCCTTTTGCTTGGCAAACGTTTAAGATAGGGCTGTTGTGCCTGTGGCCCTTCGGTTCCACCGTTGAAGACGGCGAGAGCAGTGGCGGTTGCCTTACGCTGCTGCTCAACGTGGTGTGGATACTCTTCGGTGGACTATGGGCGTGCATCTGCCATATATTCTTCGGCCTGTTGTTGTGCATCACCATAGTAGGCTTCCCTTGGGGACGCCAACATTTCAAGATGGCACGTTTGTCACTCGCTCCCTTTGGTAAAGACATCAACTTGGGATTGTAAGGTCTATCAGGCTGCATCGAACAGAAATAGAGGTTAAAGAATGTCCTTCTGGAGTAAGATAATAGAAACAATAGGCAGTGAGAACAGACCTATGGTGGGAGCGTCAAGAGACGTTTCCCGATATGCTGTTGTCGATATAGAAGTAGGAGTGAAGGACAAACGCATCCATGATATTGGTGCTTTGAGGTGGGATGGCGCCACGTTCCATTCCGCCCAACAGCGTGATGCCATCGCTTTTATTGAGGAAGCAGACTTCATTTGCGGTCATAACATAGTGCATCATGACGCAACGTTTCTGTTTAGAGGGCACAAGCCCCATGGCATGTTGGTCGACACGCTTTACGTTTCGCCGTTGTTATTTCCAGAACGTCCATACCATCATCTGCTAAAAGACGACAAACTCGTTAGCGAGCAGATTAATAATCCTGTGAACGACTGTGAGAAAGCACGCGACTTGCTAATGGACGAGATGGCGAAGTGGGAGCAGTTGTCGCGCAACCAGCGGTTAACCTACACCACTCTGTTACAGAATGTAGCAGAGTTTACGGGCTTCCTGACCATGGTAGCTGCAGAGTCTTGCGACAAACACGAACTTCTTGGTATTATAAAAGAGGAGTATAAAGGTAAAATATGCCAACACTCTGACCTTGCGGAGATAGTATCCTCTCAACCAGTAGAACTCGCTTATGCCCTTGCCTTGATTAGTACGTCAGAGCGTAACTCCATAACTCCGCCGTGGGTGCTGCACAATTATCCGAATGTAGAGAATATAGTGCATACGCTTTGCCACAAACACTGCAAGGAAGGCTGTGCATATTGCGACAAAGAACTTGACGTACATTATAACCTGAAGCGTTTCTTTGGCTATGATGCCTTTCGCACCTACGAGGGAGAGCCGCTACAAGAGAACGCTGCGAGGGCTGCAGTAGAAGGCAGGTCCTTACTCGCCATCTTCCCAACAGGTGGCGGTAAGTCGCTTACTTTTCAGTTGCCAGCGTTGATGGAGGCCCGTACAGTTCATGGACTAACGGTCGTTATATCGCCCTTGCAGTCGTTAATGAAGGATCAGGTAGACAATCTCGCCGAGCGAGGCATAACCGATGCCGTGACCATTAACGGGCTCCTTGACCCTATCAGCCGTGCTTTGGCTATAGAACGTGTGCTTAGTGGCGATGTCTCCTTGCTGTATATTGCCCCAGAGATGCTTCGTTCGAAGACGATAGAGCGGATACTCTTGGCGCGTCATGTAGTGCGGTTTGTAATAGACGAAGCCCATTGCTTCTCCGCATGGGGGCAGGATTTCAGGGTAGACTACCTGTATATCGGCAAGTTTATCAGCGAATATCAAAAGCAGAAACGACTGTCTCGCCCCGTCCCCGTATCTTGTTTCACCGCTACCGCCAAGCAAAAGGTGGTACAAGATATCTGTGACTACTTCAAGCAGACACTCAACCTCGACCTGCAAATCTTTGCTTCTACCGCCTCACGCACCAATTTGCGCTACTCTGTTGTATATGCCGAGACAGACGAAGACAAGTATGCTAAGTTGCGTTCGTTCATCGCTGAGGCTAACTGTCCTACCATAGTCTACGTGTCGCGCACCAAACGCACACGACAATTAGCCGAAAAACTCTCACGCGATGGCTATAAAGCACTGCCTTACAACGGCAGAATGGACAGCGAAGAGAAGATAGCCAATCAAGAGGCTTTTATGAACAATGAGGTGCGTGTCATGGTAGCCACGTCAGCGTTTGGTATGGGTGTGGACAAAAGCGACGTGGGATTGGTGGTGCATTACGACATTTCTGACTCCTTAGAGAACTATGTTCAGGAAGCGGGACGTGCTGGTCGCGACCCACATTTAGAGGCAAGGTGCTTGGTGTTATATAGTGATGGCGACCTGGACAAACACTTTGTCTTGCTGAACCAGACTAAGTTGAGCATCAGCGAGATACAGCAAGTGTGGAAAGCGGTAAAGGATATGACCAAACATCGCAAGCGCACCTGTTGCTCCGCGCTGGAGATAGCACGTAAGGCAGGTTGGGACGACTCCGTCACCGAGATAGAAACACGAGTAAGAACAGCCCTCGCTGCCCTTGAACAGGCAGGCTATCTTGAGCGAGGCAATAACGTGCCTCATGTCTATGCCACAGGTATAACGGTGAAAAACATGGACGAAGCGCGCAAGCGCATAACCGAATCCTTGTTGTTTGAGAACGAAGAGGTAGAGAAAGCCGTGCGCATCATCAAGTCGCTTATATCGCAGAAGCATATCGCCAAGGCACAAGATGCAGAGGCGGAGTCGCGCGTTGACTACCTGGCAGATATACTCGGACTGGGTAAGAGCGAAGTGGTGTCAGCGGTAGAGCGTATGCGACAGGAAGGCATACTTGCCGACACAAAGGATATCTCGGCTTATCTGCAAGACGCAGGCGAGTCAGAAAACCGTTCAAAACTGCTGTTGAAGCGTTTTACTCGCTTAGAGCGTTACATACTGGAACATATACCTGACGATGTACTCCGCATATCATACAAGCAACTTAACGATGAGGCACAGAAGGAAGGCATAACAACTGCCACAGAGAAAGACATACGAACACTGCTTTACTTCCTCACGGTGAAAGGCTATACACGCAAACATGAAGACGCGGTGCATAACATAGAGGTGAGGAGACAGGGCAATATAGAGACCACTCTGAAGCGTTTTGAAAGGAGACTGGATATATGCACCTTCGCCGTAGAGTGGCTGTACCAGCAGGTTCAGAACACTACAGAGGAGAGAATGAAGGACAACGGCGTGCAGTTCTCAGTGGTAGAGTTGCTTAATGACTACAAAGCCCATGGACAAACTATATTCAATGCCAATGCTGATGTGCAACTAAGAGATGTAGAGGAAGCCCTGCTTTACCTCTCAAGGATAGGTGCGCTGAAACTGGAAGGTGGCTTCCTTGTGCTGTACAACGCCATGGACATACGCCGAATCAAAGATACCAAGTTGCGATATAAGGTAGACGACTACCGTATGCTCAACGAGTTCTACAAGCAGAAGATACAGCAAGTGCATATAGTGGGCGAATATGCCAACCTGATGGTGCGAGACTACAGCGCAGCCTTACAGTATGTGCAGGACTATTTCCAGATGGACTACAAACGCTTTGTGCAGAAGTATTTTAAGGGCGACAGGGCATCACAGATAGAGCGTAACATCACCACGAAAAAATATGAGCAACTCTTCGGGCAACTCTCTGAGAAACAGATGCAGATTATATCCAACAAGGAGTCGCGAGTTATAGTGGTAGCGGCAGGTCCTGGTAGTGGAAAGACACGAGTGTTGGTTCATAAACTCGCCTCGCTACTGTTACTTGAAGACGTAAAACACGAGCAACTGCTTATGCTTACCTTCTCACGTGCCGCGGCAACGGAGTTCAAACAGCGACTTATGGAGTTGATAGGCAATGCTGCTCACTTTGTGGAGATAAAGACATTCCATTCTTATTGCTTCGATCTCTTGGGGCGTATAGGCAACCTCGACAATATGAAGAACGTGGTAGGGAGTGCCGCAAAGATGATAACCGAAGGCGAGGTAGAGCCCAGTCGCATAGGTAAGACGGTGCTGGTCATTGACGAAGCGCAGGATATGAGTGCCGAGGAGTATGACTTGGTAAAAGCCCTTATGACGGCAAATGAGGATATGCGCGTTATTGCCGTGGGCGACGACGATCAGAATATCTACGAGTTTCGCGGTTCTGACTCACGCTATATGCGCCAACTCCTTAGCGATGCCTCTGGCACTTTTGTAGAGATGACCGAAAACTACCGCAGCTCACGCCATGTGGTAGCGTTCAGCAACGCTTTCGTACAGGGCATACGTAACCGTATGAAGCATACCCCCATCGTCTCAATGAGCAGCGACGATGGTACGGTAGTTACCACGTTACACTCCTCACGAATCATGTATCAGCGTGTGGTAGCAGACATATTGCGGCATCGTGGCAAGGGCACGGCGTGCGTACTCACGCAGACTAACGAAGAGGCGGTAATACTTGTAGCCCTGTTGCGTAAGCATGGACTCAATAGCAAGCTCGTTCAGAGTATGGACGGCTTCCGTTTTTGGAATATGGCAGAGGTAAGGTATTTCTTGAAACACCTCACAAGCAACACGCATACGCCACTTGTCGCTGACGAGGTGTGGGCGGAAGCGAAGCACAAAACCTACGACACGTATTCCTCATCGGCAAGCATTCACTATCTGAAGCGATGCATAGAACTCTTTGAACAGACCAACAAAGCCAAGTATCTTACCGACTTTAAGGAGTATATCTTTGAGTCGACGGTAGAAGACTTCTGCGATGTGTCAGATGCGGAAGTAGTGGTTTCAACCATTCACAAGTCGAAAGGTCGTGAGTTTGACGATGTATATATGCTCGTAACAGCTCCGATGCACGTTACAGATACGGAGATGCGGTGTTACTATGTAGGTATGACGCGTGCCAAACATCGCCTCTTTGTCTATACCGACAGCAATCTCTTCATGCGTCTGCCAGCAGACTATCGTATGGTAGACCAGACGCAGTACGACCTTCCAGACGAGGTGGCGCTGCAACTAACTCATAAGGACGTAAACTTAGGTTTCTTCAAATCCCGCAAGCGTGCTATCCTTTCGCTGCGCTCAGGTGACAAACTGCGTTATGACAGCGGTTACCTTTATGTATACGGTGGCCAACAACCTATAGCGCAGTTGTCGCAGAAAATGCAAACGGAGCTTAACGCTTGGCAAAAACGCGGCTATGCGGTGTCAGCCACAAAGGTGCGCTTCATTGTGGCATGGAAGCCTAAGGACGCTCCTCAGACAGAAGAGGAAACCGCCGTATTGCTATTAGAATTAGAGTTGAAGAAGGAAAAGACGGATGGGGACGTAAAGCATACGTGATTTGTAGCAAATTATATGGCTTTACGAAAGCATCCAAATCGTGACACGAAAGCATCCAAATCGCATGGCGATTACTATGCTTTCGGCCTACGAAAGCATAGTGATTATAATAACGTAATAAAAGTATAGGTCATTTGACCCAAAGTGAACAGAAAATGAACACACATCATTGCATCAGAAATATATATAAGACTCTCTGTCTGCTTCTCGTCGCCATGACCATGTTGGTGCTCGTCTCGTGCAAGGAACAGACGAGGAAATATGTCATAGCCGTATCGCAATGCTCTACCGATGTGTGGCGCGAGAAACTGAATGACGAGTTACGCACAGCGCAATATCTCAACGACTCTATTGAGGTAAGGTTAGCGTCTGCCGACGATAGCAGCGAGAAACAGGTGCGACAGATAAACGGATTTATTGACGAAGGGGTAGACATACTCGTGGTATCGCCTAATAACCTTAACGCCATATCGCCTGCCGTTAATCGTGCCTACGACAAGGGCATACCCGTGATACTGTATGACCGCAAGACCAATTCGGATAAATACACCGCCTACATGGGCTGCAACAACTACCTTATTGGCAAAACCATGGCGACATTCATAGCCCAACGCCTGAAGGGAAAGGGCAGGGTGGTGGAGATACGCGGACTGGAAGGCTCGTCGCCTGCTATCGAGAGGCACCGTGGTTTTGTTGAGAGCATGAAGAAATATCCTGGTGTTCAGATAGTGGCGTCAGATAGTGGCGACTGGAAAGAAGAGAGTGCGGTGAGGGCTATGAAGCGAATACTGGCGAAAACGCAGGACTTTGACTACGTATATGCACACAACGACCGCATGGCATGGGGAGCATATAAGGCGGCTCAACAGCTGAATGTGAAACGAAAGTACCATTACACTGGTGTGGACGCTATGGCTACGGAGGGTGGCGGACTGGAACTGGTGCGCGATGGTGTGCTCGACGCTACGTATCTTTACCCTACGAGGGGCAACGAGTTGGTTGAACTTGCACTGAAGATACTAAGAAAAGAACAGTATGACAGAGAGAATCAGTTGCCTGCCACTATAATAACGCACGACAATGCGGAGATAACGCTGATGGAGGCAAGGGATGCGGAGCAACAAAAGCGTAACCTTGACACACTGCACAGGCAGGTAGACCATTATCTTGCGGACTATAACACGCAGAAGATGCTGCTCATCGCTGTTGGGGCATTCTTGATGATGTTTGTCGTTGCCACTGTGCTGATGTATCGAGGGTATGTTGTCAAGGCAAGACTCAACGAGCAGTTGGCACGCAAAAACGACGAACTGAAACGACTTAACGAGGAAGTCATAGAACTAACAAACTCGCGCCTCACGTTCTTTACTAACATTAGCCATGAGTTACGCACGCCATTGACGCTCATTGCCGACCCTGTGGAGATGCTCTTGGCTGATAATAATATAAAAGGTAAGGCGCACGACCTGCTGAGAATGGTGCAGCGCAACGCCCTCGCACTGCAACAACTCGTTGGCTCTATACTCGACTTCCGCAAGATACAGAACGGTAAGATGTCGCTAACTCTTAATCGTTTTAACATTGTTGAGGCACTGTCGGTGTGGACAGACGATTTCCGACTGACAGCAGAGCGTAAGAACATAGGGCTACATCTTGACGTAAGTCGCTTCAATGAGCCGCACAACGTGGTGGCAGACCGTGAGAAAGTGTCACGAATAGTGTTCAACCTTCTTAGCAATGCGCTGAAATACACCCCTGCGGGCGGCGACATCTTTGTGGCGTTGCGTGATGAAGAGGGAGGGAGAATGCGCATAGATGTGCGTGATACAGGCAAGGGCATAGCTGCGGAAGAGGTGAATAAGGTCTTCGAACGCTTCTTCCAGACCAAGGGAACGGCTGGCGGAACGGGCATAGGACTGGCACTTGTCAAGTCGTTTGCAGAGCTACACCACGGCGAAGCCACCGTGGAGAGCCGTCCTGGAGAAGGGGCTGACTTCATCGTTGTGTTGCCAAGGCAGCAGGAAGGTGAAGTGGTAGCGGTGCAGGCAGAAAGTGATAACGCCGACACAGAGCAGAACGCACAGCAGTATATAGACGACAACGACAGAAAGAAGGGCGGAATACAGCGGCTGGTTGACGAGCAAACGGAGAAGCCTACGTTGTTGATAATAGACGACAACAGCGACATTCGCCAGTATGAACGCACGCTCCTGCAGACAGATTACATAGTGCTTGAGGCGGCAGACGGTAAAGAGGGGTGGGAGATAGCCCAGAGAGAAGTGCCAGACCTCGTGATTTGCGACGTCATGATGCCTGTGATGGATGGACTGGAGTTTACTGAAAAACTGAAGACCACTACGGCGACGTCTCACATCCCCGTAATAATGCTAACGGCAAAGACGCAGGAAGAGCACCGGGCTGAGGGCTATGAGCATGGTGCTGACTCGTATATCGCTAAGCCTTTCCACAGCAAGGTGCTGCTGTCGCGTATAGATAACCTGCTAAGGCAGCGCAGAATGTTGAAGAATGTCTTTCAAGGGAAAAAGGAGGTAGAACAAACCGTAGCGGAATCGCAACTGGAAGACCGTGACAAACAGTTCATGCGACAACTGCATGACATAATCCACGCTCACCTTTCCGACAGCGATTTCAGCGTGGAGGATATAGGAAAGAGCATCGGACTAAGCCGAGTGCAACTCTATCGCAAAGTGAAAGCGATGACAGGCACTACTGTTGTCGACCTGTTGCGCAAGGCTCGTCTGGCGAAAGCGCACCGATTGTTAGAGAGTCGCGGCATGAGTGTGTCGGAGGTGGCATACACCGTGGGCTTCTCTTCACCGTCATATTTCACCAAATGCTTTAAGGATGAATACGGTGTGTTGCCTGGCGACATCATGGAAGGAAAATAGTGCTGGTAAAATTCGTTCATTATGTAACAAAAATGTTGCAATGAACGAATTTTATTTTTATAGGGAACAAACGTTATAGTTGATAAACAGGGAGTTGCATAACTTTGCGGCAGAAATCTAAACAATATTAACCAAACGTCGATAACAGTTATGAACACCTTAATTGACAGTAAAAAGACAGCGGCAACACTGCTTGCTCTCTCTTTAATTAATGTTACAGCGGTTTATGCTCAGGACGAGAAATCAAGTTCTAAGGAAGAAGGTAACCGCAACGTTATGCTCAATGCAGCCAGTGCTAACGGTCCGCGCGAGATACAGATAGGTCTGCCTTCCGCTGACGTTAACGTGCTTGAGAATGGGCTTCCCGTTACTTATGCCACCAATCCGCACACGGTTAACACCATGTGGCGTGGCGATGCCAGTCTGAGTCATCAGGGATTGCTGAAGATTGCGGAGACTGCCATCACTACAGGCAACATAGGTTATGCCGTAAACTCATTCACTCAGTTAGGCAAGGAGGGCTTTCACGGAACATTTAACTACAAGACTAACCACTTCGGACTACAGGAGTTCTCTGTAAATCTCAATGGAGACATGGGTAAAGATTGGTACTATAGCGCAAACATCTATCAGGACTTCGACCCAGGAACGTTTAAGATTAAGTCATCACCATATCAAGACCGTACACAGATATATAAAGCTCTCGCTACGAAGAGATACGGAGGAGGCAGAGGTGAGTTTACTGCCATGTATAAATACAGCAACAGTCATAACGTGTATAACTACGCTACGCAGAGCGCACCGTTCATATACGTGGGCGATGGCAGCGTGAAGGAATACGGAGACTTCAAACTTGGCACCACGTCTTACCTGCCTACCGACAACAACATGACTTACCGCAATATGCGCACGGGACAGTTGGAGCAGACAACGCTGTATGATGCCTGTCTGAACAAGTCGAGCGAGGTGGCGTTAATGAACAACTATCGCTGGGACAACGGCCTAAGTTGGAAGGCAGTGTTGCGCTATGACCACTCACGCGGTGCTATGGTATACCAGACTCCAATGGCGATAATAGACCTGCAGAGCAGCGATAACCAGGGAGTATACAACTATATGTATCGTGACATCGACGGACAGGCGAAGACATACGATGGACAATACGTGCAGACACGTATGTCATGCCTTAACTCTGGCAAGATAGACGAGGTGCTCTTTACCTCAGAACTCTCAAAGAAGTTCCGTACATCAACGCTCCGTTTGGGCGTAAACGAGTGGTTCTATCATATTGACTATGCGTCAAACACCACGATGTACGACCAGAGTGTGCCTGCTGACGGCTCATACGCACTGCGCCTTTGGGACGCTAACCAGCGCGACTATTACTTCTATGACTATAACAAGAACGCTTCAGAGTACTATAAGGGCAGCGAGAACAAGTTGGCTCTCTACCTCACTCACGATTGGGACGTTACCGATAAACTTAATCTTTACTACGGCGCACGCTTGGAATGGCAACGCTTGAAGGGCGAAAACCTTGCGGTGAAGGATGCTGACGGCAACTTCGTTGGTCGCTTCGCTGACTATTACATCGGTGCAACCTCAGCCAATGGCACACTTATCGCCCCTACAGACATTAGTCATAACTGGGTGAACTACGACTTCACAGTGGCTGCGTCATATAAACTCACGAAGAACTTTGGCTTCACTGGCGATTTCACTTACATCGTGCAGCATCCTAAGTTTGAGGCTTTCGCACCAGCAACATTGCCTAACACAGACAGAATATCAGTACCACTGGGTCGTGCAGGCATCTATTACAACAACTCATGGCTTAGCCTTACATCACTGTTCTCATACATCTCAAAGACCAACAACAACTCTACGCTGAACCTGCAGCACGGCAGTGAGATTAAGGCAGCGCCGCTGTCGTACGACATACAGACATGGGGCTGGACGACAGACGCTATGGTTCACCCATTCAAGGGCTTCGACTTCCACTTCCTTTTCACCTATCAGAAGCCGACATACAAGAAGTTTGAGACATCAGTTACATTCAATGACGGTTACGTTGGAGTGATAAACGCAACGGGAAACACCGTGGCTGAGATACCACAAGTATTGATAGAGTTGGACCCAAGTTACATGATTACGAAGGATATTAAGCTTTGGACCAGTTTCCGTTACTTCAGTAAGACATACGCTAACATCAATGAGGCATACTATTTCAATGGACATTGGGAGACGTTCGGAGGCGTAAACTGGCAGGTTAACGATAAACTCGCACTCGGATGCACCGTTGTTAACTTCCTAAACCAGACTGGAGCGAAGGGCAGTATAGCCGGAGCTGAACTGATAACAAAGGAAGAAGCAAAGGACATTAAGAACGCAATAATGACCGGTAGCTATCTGCGACCATTCACAGTAGAGTTTAACGCTTCACTGAAGTTTTAGTAATTCATAGAGCATAATGCATAATTCATAATTAATAAGGCATTAAGAAATTCTCGGTAATCATAATTTTTAATTCTTAATTATTAATTTTTAATTGAGTAATAGTATGAAAACGACAATAGCAAAAGCCCTGAGCCTGATGATGATGGCAACGGCAACAACTTCCGCAATGGCTCAGAAGATGAACGTAACATATAGCGGTGACACCACAATAGTGACAGTTACTAATCCAACCAAGTACCTCCTGCTCCCCGTTCAGGAAGAGAAAGAAGAGGCACAGGTACTCCTTGACACTGGTTCTAAGGCTGATACGTGGATGGACGTACGTTTGTCACAGTCTGGAGCGGACTATTACGTGCCATTCTCTCTTGGTGATGGCAAGAGCGCAACGGTGAAAATACTGGGACTAAAGAAAGGTGCTTTAGCAGTAAACCTTATGAAACTGAGCGACACTTTTGACACAACGAACACCGATTTCTATCGTCCTACGTACCATTTCTCACCACTTTACGGCTGGATGAACGACCCTAACGGCATGGTTTACAAGGATGGAGAGTATCATCTCTACTTTCAGTATAACCCATACGGTTCAAAATGGGGCAATATGCACTGGGGACACGCCGTTAGTAAGGACCTCTTACACTGGGAACACCTTGCTCCAGCGATAGCACGTGATACCATGGGACACATCTTCTCTGGCAGTTCGGTGGTCGATAAGAATAATACCGCAGGCTTCGGAAAGAACGCTATCATAGCACTTTACACCAACAACAGCGTGAACCACGATGAGGTGCAGTGCATGGCATATAGCACTGACAACGGTCGTACATTCACTAAGTATGAGGGTAACCCTGTGCTGACACCGTTTGACGGACTAAAAGACTTCCGTGACCCAAAGGTGTTCTGGTATGAAAAGAACAAGTCATGGTACATGATAGTATCTGCCGACAAGGAGATAAGGTTCTATAAGTCAAAGAATCTAAAGAAGTGGGATTACGTAAGTGCCTTCGGTAAGGGAATGGGACAGCAGCCATGCCAGTACGAGTGCCCTGACTTCTTCCAACTACCAGTAAACGGCGACAAGAAGAACATGAAGTGGGTGATGATTATGAACATCAATCCTGGTTGCCTGTTTGGTGGTAGTGCCACAGAGTATTTTGTGGGAGACTTCGACGGAAAGAACTTCATTTGCGACGATGCTGCAAGTGCTAAGTGGCTGGACTATGGCAAAGACCATTACGCTACGGTGACATTCTCAAACACAGGCGACCGTGTTCTCGCCATGACATGGATGAGCAACTGGCAGTATGCCAACCTCACTCCGTTCCGCCAGAGCCGCGGTGCTAACGGATTGCCACGCGAACTGAAGCTGTTCGAAAAGGACGGCAAGTACTATGTGGCTGAGAACGTGGCACCAGAGGTATCTGCTCTGCGCCAGATGTCAAACAACTTAGGTGATGAAACCGTTGCAAACAGCAAGACATACAAAGACATCGCGGCACGTATGGATGGTGCTTTCGAGATAGAGGCTGACATAACGCCAGACGCTAACGGCATTGCAGGCATAGAACTGTCGAACAATAAGAACGAGCGCACTATGATTTACCTCGACATGAAGAAAGGTCGCGTGGTGATGGACCGTACAGAAAGCGGACTGACTGACTTCGGTAAGAAGTCTGTGCCGCACGACATCGAACTGGCATGGGACAAACAACGTGAGGCGAACGCTAAGCAACCAGCGCGCATAGAGAACTCTATCAACTACAAGAACGACTTTGCGTTAGCTACATGGGCACCGCTTAGCCTTTGCGACACAAAGCCTTCGTACCACGTTAACATCTTCGTAGACCGCTCATCAGTAGAACTCTTTGTTGACGAAGGACGTATAGCCATGACCAATCTCGTTTTCCCAATTGTGCCATATACCACACTTCACCTTTACAGCAAGGGCGGAAAGGCTGAGTTTAAGAACGTAAACATCCATAAGTTAGGATTATAAAGTGCTGGATTACGGTATTGGTTAGTTAGTTAGTAAGATGGTTGTGGGGAGTGGGTTATTAGAACCCTCTTCCCCAACGACCTACAGCAACCTAACAATCAGCCAATCAACCCACCCACAAAACCACCAAACCATTAAACAACAAACTATGCAAAAGTCAATGAAACTAACCCTTGTCCCGGTGATGCTCTGTTTCTTCGCCATGGGATTTGTAGATATGGTAGGCATAGCCTCTAACTATGTTAAGGAAGACCTCATGCTCAATGACTCAACAGCCAATCTGTTTCCGTCATTAGTCTTCTTTTGGTTCCTCATCTTCTCCGTGCCAACGGGAATGTTGATGAATAAGATAGGGCGCAGAAACACGGTGCTTGTGTCGCTCGTAGTGACCATCTTCTCGCTGCTTCTGCCAATGTTTGGCGAGAACTTCGGTGTTATGCTCGTCTCATTCTCACTCCTGGGCATAGGCAATGCGATAATGCAGACATCGCTGAATCCGCTTGTCTCTACCGTTATTAAGGGCGGAAACCTCGCTGCTACCCTTACCTTCGGACAGTTTGTTAAGGCTATTGCCTCGTTCATGGCACCTTATATCGCCATGTGGGGAGCAATGGAGATGATACCACACTTCGGTTATGGCTGGCGCATACTGTTCCCTATATATATGGTAATAGGCATACTCGCGGCAGTAATGCTTGCTGGTACACCAATAGAAGAGGAACGCCATGAGACCAAAACGTCGACCTTCGTGGACTGTTTTCGCCTGTTAGGCACGCCAATCGTACTGTTATCGTTCATCGGTATCATGTGTCATGTGGGCATAGACGTAGGTACTAACACCACCGCTCCTAAGATACTCATGGAACGATTGGACTGGACTCTTAACGAGGCAGCATTTGCTACGAGTCTTTACTTCATCTTCCGCACCATAGGATGCTTTACAGGTTCTTTCTTCCTTCGCATGATGAAAGCGCGTGTTTTCTTCGCTATCAGCGTGCTGATGATGGCAGTCAGCATGGTGATGCTAATGGTGTGCGACAGCCAGTGGGCTCTTTACGTAGCGATAGCACTGGTAGGTTACGGCAACTCTAACGTCTTCTCTATAATCTTTTCACAGGCTCTGCTTGCGGTGCCCGATAAAAAGAATGAGGTTAGTGGATTGATGATAATGGGTCTTTTCGGTGGTACTATCTTCCCTCTTATCATGGGTTACGCCAGCGATGCAGTAGGACAGATCGGCGCAGTGATAGTAATGGCGGCAGGAGTGGTATACCTTTTGTCGTATGTAAAGAGGGTGTAACCCCTCTCCCAACCCTCCCCCCGAGGGGAGGGAAAGATACTTAAAAAAGAGAAAAGACGATTGTATGTGAATAACAGTGCAATGGTCGTATTACAAATAGATTAATAATATAAAGAATCATCCCTATAACGACCCGCAAATACCAGTATTCTTCCCTTCCCTTAGGGGGATGGTAGGGAGAGGGGTTGATAATAAAAGAACTTTTACTAACATGAACAACAGATATTGTGTAGGCTTAGGAGAGATACTTTTCGATGTCTTTCCTACAGGAGCAAAACTTGGTGGCGCACCGGCAAACTTCGCTTATCATGCCGGACAGCATGGATTACTATCCGTAGCGGTAAGTGCAGTGGGCAACGATGAGTTGGGTGCTGAGGCATTACGCTTGCTCGACGAGAAGAAACTGAAGTATGTTATGCCTATAGTTGATTATCCAACGGGCACAGTACAGGTAACACTCGACACCGAGGGAGTGCCTACGTATGATATAAAACAGGGCGTGGCGTGGGACAATGTGCCCTTCACCGACGACATTCGCGAGATTGCCATGAGCACAGGAGCCGTATGTTGGGGAACGTTAGCTCAGCGCAATAAGGTTAGTCGCGACATGATTTACAACTTCCTTGACTATACTCCAGAGGATTGTCTAAAGGTATTCGACATCAATCTGCGTCAGAACTTCTACGACAAAGAAGTAATCTGCGAGAGCCTGAAGCGTTGCAACGTGCTGAAGATAAACGATGAGGAGTTGGTAACGATAGGAAGAATGTTCGGTTATCCAGGTCTTGACATAGAGAATAAGTGCTGGTTAATCCTCGGTAAGTACAATCTGGATATGCTTGTCCTTACCTGTGGTGTCAACGGTAGTTATGTCTTCACCCCTGGCAACCTCTCTTTCTGCGAGACACCGAAGGTTGATGTCGTTGACACCGTAGGTGCCGGAGACTCCTTTACGGGCACTTTCTGCGCCTGCATACTAAAAGGCATGAGCGTGAAAGAGGCGCACCAGCGTGCCGTTGACGTCAGTGCATACGTATGTACGCAGAGTGGCGCAATGCCAGAGATACCGCAGGAGTTGGTGGATTAGACTAAAGTGACTTTGGAAATTTACTTATAAAATGAGGCTACTGCTTGTGTACTGTTATTGACATAGGCAGTAGCCTTGTTGTTTTATTCTGGCTTTTGAGTGAAAAAGCCAACGAAATCATCGAATGTATTTATTATGTATTTAAGTGCAGGATTATTTTTTTGAACGATAAGTGCTATATAGTTATCAACATCTTCGTCTTTAATCAATGACAGTTTAATGCAGAAACGTTCTTTATTTTTATAGTCATTAAACCATTTCAAAAAAAGTCTTGCCCTCATAGCCTGGCGGTTATCGCCAGTTTCACACTGATATAAGAGAATGTCAGGATTAGTAAGAAAGAACTCTTCAATAACGCATTGTATCGTCTCTTTCACCTTAGGATCGTTAGGAGAGTTCTTGTTATTCTCGTTTAATATACAAAACTCGTATGCTCCTTCTTTCCAAATGTCATGATTGTCGGCAAATTCTATACGATACTGAACACCAAAATCTGTCATGAAAACGTATGAATTGGTTTTCTTACTCCACAGTTTATATGGTGAATACAGGTTGAGTCGGTCTAAATCAAAGATTTGCATAACAGTCTTCTGCATCTTTACGTACTTGGAGCATTTCTTCCTGTACTCTCTTTTCCCATTCTCTTTTGCGTTGTATCATACGGCGTATTGCTGCTACTGCCTCTTGGCGACTGGCGTATTTTACTGCTTCGTATTTCATAATATAATTCCTTTCTTTATGTGTTAAACATTAACTTTCCTGCTGCAAAGTTACATCATATTTATTAAATAAGCAAGGAAAAAGATACATAAATACCAGTTCTTCAGTAAAGGGCGTTTTGTCACTAATGCGATATGTAGCAAATCGCAGTGCGATATGGTGCTAATCGCATTGCAAAAGCTATGCTTTCACAATACGATTAGGCTGCTTTCATATTGTCACTTATATGAATTTCTCCATCCAAATCATGTCAAACCATTCACCGAACTTATATCCGCAGCGGTGAAAGTGACCCACCTTCTTATATCCCATGTGCTCGTGAAACTTCGGACTGAGATGATTCAGGTGACAGTTCTCATCGTCTACCCACGTGATGCTGGCGTAAAGGTTTATCTTACCCATAGCTTTCAGTCGCTTCTCTATCTCGGTGTATAGAGCCTTGCCGATGCCCTTGCCGTGAGAGTCTTCGCGAATGTAGATTGACATCTCCACACAGTGGTTGTAGGCAGGGCGTGTACGCAGAGTGCCAGCATAGCAGTAGCCTAATATCTCACCATCGTCAGTGGTGGCAACAAGGTATGGAAACTTCTTCAAGGTGTTGGTAATGCGCTGGCGAAACTCATCCACCGTAGGAGGTTCCAGCTCAAAGGTGATGCCAGTCTTGATGACATAAGGGTCGTAGATGGCGAGAAGTGCCTCGGCATCGTCAGGTGTTGCGGTACGAATATTAATCATAGTGTGTTGTGTGTTAGTTGGTGCAAAGGTATTCTTTTTATGTGAATAATGCAAGATTATATGTGATTTAATAAATATTATTAGTACAATAACTACGTTTTATCGCTCTTGTTAAATAAATAATGGGTGGTGATTGCTATAGTAAAAAAATGTATACGAATTGTAAAAAATAAGTTCAAATAGGTTCATAAACTGTAAAAGTTTACCCAAAACGGTTAAAAGGTATTAAAATAGGGGGGGGTAAACGTGAAGGAATGTAAAAATATTTTGCGTTTGTGGTTATATTTGATAACTTTGTGCAACAAAAAGCAATAATAGTACACATATAAAAGGACACCAAGGAAAAGTAACTTGTAAGCTGTTCCTTATACGGTAATAATATACAAAGTAGAGAATAAAATTAATAACATAAACAATCTAAATTATGAAATTGAAGAATTTTATGCTCGTAATGGCAGCAGCTGGCGCATTGACAGCTTGCTCAAGCTCTGACGATGCAACTGCCGACAATGGCAACAACAATGGCAACAACGGTAACAATGGTAATGTTTCTGACATCTGGAAGGACTTTACTGGCACGCAGGTGTATGTAGGTGTAGAGGCTCTTGGTCTGCAAAACGCAGGCGTTGTGTCAACACGTGCAGCTTTTGCAAGCGAAGATGCTAACATTAACTATGGTTATAATAACGCATTCGTATCAGAGAAAGCAACGGCAACTTACATGGTAAAGGTAGATCCACGCTCTGGTTATCCTGCAAATACATATGTAGAGGTAAAGACAGCAGACGTGTTCACAGATGTACCTGCACATGATATGACAAAGTATCCTGGCACAGTCAACACTCCATACGTAATGTCTACAAACGGTACAGGTGTTGCACCATTCATGACTGTTACTCCAACAGTAGACGATGTGAAGGCTATGTTGGCTAATCAAGGTATCAAAAATACTACAACTGTAGAGAATGATGGTACTACGAAAGAGGTTTCTAACGCATCAGCTACATACGCAAAGGCAGACAAGTGGGGCGATAACGCAGAGCGTATCATCTGGTATCTCGCTACAGACGAAAACAATGAATGGACTGTAGAAGGTATCCTTACCGATAGAGAAGACATAGAGGCAGTAGCAGAGATAAATAAAGACGAGAGCAACACAGAGGTAACATTCCATAATGGAATGAACTACACACAGTTCGCTAAGAGCTATGTAAATGGCAATATCAAGGCTATCGACCCAACTCTGAGATACGACATCGCTCAGCAAAAGCATAAGACATGGGGCGAGATAAAGACTTCTCTGCATATTCAGGAGTCTAAAGATGTCGTAGTAACTCTTCCAATAGACAACGCTTACACAGTAGACGCTGTAACAACAGAGAATGGTGTTGACACAACAAGAACTGTAAAAGTGTTCAATCAGCTGTACTATTGCAACAAGAAGCAGAGTGCTAACGGTGATGTAGCTCAGACTAACGTAGAGGTTAAAGTGGAGCGTCAGGGCAAAAACTTGGTTATAACAGTTCCAGCAATATCACAAGACATTCTCGATGCAGCTGCAAGAAAGTACAATGATGGCGTTACAGTAGAAATACATACATTCTACAAGCTCACAGCTGATAAGGCTGCTGCACAGGTTGCTGGCGTAGATGAAGGCACAGAACTTACACAGCAAATCTGGAATATGATTTCTGCAAAGGCTGCTGCCAATGACTTCTCTGTAGTAACTTATGAAGGTGAGAGATCTGGTAGAGTTTACTCAGAGTACTACACACCTGATGCTAAGGACTCATACGGTGAAAAGGGCTACTGGGAGAACAAGCCCGCAAAGGAAGCAAAGAAATAAAAAGAAATACCCATAAGAACATGTAAAAACCTTGCAGAAAATGTAATACCTGCAAAAAACACACAAAGGAAATTAGCAGAAATGTCTGTAGACCAATATTGTGGTGCATAACCGCGGTATTGGTCTTTCCTTTTTATCATTATGAAAAATAAAATTGTTATAAGAGAAAAAATGTAAGGAAAAATTTGGAATCTCACGAAAAATGTGTATATTTGCAGCATAAAAAGCAAGGATAACACGTTTTTATTAACGGTGAAAGGAAGCGAAAGAATAACGAAAGAACACACACACAAACGAAGTAACATATTGTTTAAAAAAGAAAGGCAAGACTATGATGAAAGTTAAGAATTTACTCCTGTTGTTTGCTGGCGCAGCTCTGGCAGCATGCTCTGGTTCTGATGATGTTATTGGTACTAATACTAATACCAATACAGATAATGGCGGTAGTAACTATTTGGTAAATGCTCCTGCTACAAAGGTGTATGTAGGCGTTGAGGCACTCAACAATATGGAGCAAGTTGCAGCTTCTGCTGCTTCAACACGTGCGACTGTAGAAAACCCATTGGCGCCAGTGGTTAATGTGAATTATTTTAATGTGAAGGTAGACCCACGTCTTGGTTACGACATTAGTCCAAGTACCTATGTGTATAACGTGGTAAGTAACGGCAAACTTTATAAGGACTGTCCGTTCGTTGATATTAATGACGGTAACGATAATACGTACCTCTTCAGTACCAACGGCACTGGATTGAGAACCCTTATTGCCGCAGGCGATACGACAACAGCCTCTATTGTAAGAAGAGTCGCGTCGTCTTGTAGAAGAAACAAACCTCAATCACCAACTCTCGTTGAGGAAAACATACACGTGATATGGTATCTGTCAAAGCACATGAACAACGGTTGGCATATTGATGGACTGCTTACCGATAAGGCAGATATAAAGGATGCGTGTGAATCATGCCGTGATGAAGGCTTCCAAGAGATAACTTTCGGCAAAGACGGTGGACAGCTTACCTATGAGCAACTGGTGGAATATCTCCCAATGATACACAACATCAAGCCAATAGACCCAACCTTGCTCGTTGACATCCACCAGCAAAGCCATAGCGACTGGGGTGAGATAAAGACATCTCTGCATATAAAGGAAGCAAAGGATGTTATGGTATATCTACCTCTGAGCAAGGCATACACAGTAGAGAATACAGATACCAATGAGGTAGTAAAGTACTTCGAGAAGCTCTTTACCGTGCAGACATTTGAAGAACAGATAGGAGCAAAAGTAAACGTAACAGTGGAACGCATTGCTACAGGCGTAACAATAAAGGTAACAGGCATAACAGACGAACTGCTAAGGGCTCTTGAAAGAAGATACAACGACGGCCTGACAGTAGAGGTACATACCTTCTATCGCCTTGCCGATGAAAATGGTAAGGGCGACTATAACGTACCAGTATGGCAAGCCTTGAAGGAGTCTACTGTATCATACGATGGAGCAAAGAGCGGACGAATTACTTCTGCAGTCTATGAGACAGATGAAGTAGAAATAAAGTAATATAGTATAATATAATGTATAAGGGCAAATGCTGTTAGCGTAAAGACAGCGTTTGCCCTTGTTCGTAAGTAAAAGAGAAAGATACGAAAACTGTAATACCGAGTTTACAAAAATACTAAAATAAGGCAAAGTAAACGATATTTTGCAATAAAAATTTGGGTGTATTAAAAGAAAATGCTACCTTTGCATTGTTAAAAAATAAAGGATAACATCCGAGGAAAACATTAACTTTAACAACAAAAATACAAAAACCAATGGTAAACTACAAAGATCTTGGCCTTGTAAACACCCGTGAGATGTTCAAGCGCGCTGTTGCTGGTGGTTATGCTATCCCAGCTTTCAACTTCAACACAATGGAGCAGATGCAGGCTATCGTAATGGCTGCAGTAGAGACAAAGTCTCCTGTCATCATGCAGGTGTCTAAGGGCGCACGTAACTACGCTAACGGTACTATTCTCCGTAACCTCGCTAAGGGTGCTGTAGAGTATGCTAAGGAGCTCGGTTGCGAGCATCCTGAGATTGTTCTCCACCTTGACCATGGTGATACATTCGAACTCTGTAAGGATTGTATCGACAATGGCTTCTCTTCTGTAATGATCGACGGTTCTTCACTTCCATACGAGGAGAACGTTGCTCTTGCAAAGAAGGTTGTTGACTATGCTCATCAGTTCGATGTAACTGTAGAGGCTGAGCTCGGTGTACTTGCTGGTGTAGAGGACGATGTAGTAGCTGCTGAGTCTCACTATACAAAGCCAGAGGAGGTTATCGACTTCGCTACACGCACAGGTTGTGACTCTCTCGCTATCTCTATCGGTACATCACACGGTGCTCACAAGTTCACTCCTGAGCAGTGCACACTCGTTAACGGTGTTCTCGTTCCACCACCACTCGCATTCGACGTACTCGCTGAAATAGAGAAGAAGCTTCCTGGATTCCCAATCGTACTCCACGGTTCTTCATCTGTTCCTATGGAGGAAGTTAACACTATCAATAAGTACGGTGGTCACCTCGAGGCTGCAATAGGTATCCCTGAGGAGCAGCTCCGTAAGGCTGCAAAGTCTGCTGTATGTAAGATCAACATCGACTCTGACTCACGTCTTGCTATGACTGCTGCTATCCGCAAGCACCTCTTCGAGCATCCGGGAGACTTCGATCCACGTCAGTACCTCAAGCCTGCACGTGAGAACATGAAGAAGATGTACATCCACAAGATTGTGAACGTACTTGGTTCTGACGGTAAGTTGGCACAGTGCTAATATTATCAATAAGATATTAATGATTGGGAGGCATGTAAATGTCTCCCAATTTTTTTTACCCGAAACTTATTAGGGCGTAAGAACTCCACAGAGTGTAGATAAGGTAATAAAAGATAAAGGAAAGTTATGTACAACTTGCAATTCTCAGAGGTATATGAAGGTTGCGTGATTACTACCAAAAAGCATAACAGGCACTATCAGAGCGCAAAACAATTAGCAATCCTTTATATCATAACACGTATGTGTCGCTTCCTTATATTGTAGCTATATGTACACAAAAGGAAGAAAATACACGAAATAAAAAAAAAACAAGCAAAAAGTTTGCGGGAACAAAAAAAAAGTAGTACCTTTGCACTCGCAATCAAGGAACAACACTTGCTTGCACCGAGTGATACTCTTCACGAGGGCGTTTAGCTCAGCTGGTTCAGAGCATCTGCCTTACAAGCAGAGGGTCGGCGGTTCGAATCCGTCAACG